>JAUPKM010000574.1 GCA_030837445.1 Actinomycetota bacterium | reverse complement strand
CGGTAGGCCAACAGGGTCACACCGGGTCCTCAGCGAGCGCCGCCACAGCGCGGGCGACCCGGTCCGCGGCGGCGCGCTCGCCGTACAAGCGAGCACAGAACGACGTCAGGATCTCCGTCACGTCCCCCATGAGGTCATCATCCACCTCCACCGGGTCGACGACCAGCAGGCGCCGCCCGTCCACCTCCAGGACGGCCTGCACGTACTCGGCACCGAACCGGGCGAACCGGTCCCGATGCTCAACCACGATCGTCGACACGGACTGGTCCTTGAGCAGGGCCAAGAACATGCGGCAGTGCCCGTTCACAGCGAACCCGACCTCGGTCACCACCCTGTCCACCGACAGGTGCTGCCCGGTCACCCACGCGGTGACCCGTGCGACCTGCCGGTCAAGGTCGGGTCGCTGATCAGCGGACGACACCCGCGCGTAGACCACGGTCAGACCTGTCGAGGCGTCGTCCTTCCCTGTGACGTCGCCGACCAGGACGAGGCCACCAACCTTGCGGGCAGGAACCGGCAGTCTTCCTTCGCGGTACCACTTCCGCGCCACGGCGTAGGAGACCGCCCTGGGTGCCTGCCCCTTCCTTCAGATTCACGAAGAGCACCATATGGCGCCATGTGGCGCCATGGCTCCAGCTATTGCAACCCCCGGCGTCGCTCGCGTTGCTGGGGTCTGCGGCGATGACGAGCGCGCCAGCGACGTCGCGGCCGAAGCGTGCCAACATCCCGAGCGCGTCGAGCGTGTCCACACCGGCCAGCCGCGACATCGACAGACGGTGGTGACCTTCGGGCAGCAGGCCGGTGACGAACGGCCAGGCAGCCTGACGGCCGCGACGCATCGGCAGCGAGCACGACAGCATCGGGATACCCAGCGGGTGTTCGGCGAGCGTCTGCCGGGTGTACTCGCAGGAGAGGCCACCCGGCCCGGTACGGCGCAGGACGGCGACCTTCTGGTCGCCGAGCCACACGGCGAGTTGGTTCACGCGCGGCATCAACGGCCTTCAGACTGACGGCTGGTCCCGTCAGCCTACGATGCGGAGGTGTCGACGATCCGAATACCGGGTCCCCACGGGATGCTGGTGATCCACGCCCACGGCCGACCCGACCCCGGCCGTCCCCGCGCCCTGTATCTGATGCTCAACGGCTGGGGCCCAGGGCTCGTCCGTTTCGCCTCGCCGACCATCCCGCGGTGTCCGAGGTGAACGTTGCCGGTGAGAGCTTCGGCGCCTATCTGGCGGTTCTCCTGTCTGCCCGGCAACCGCCGCGGCTGCCTCCTTCACCGGGCGGACGTGGCTGGTCTCCGCGGGCCGTGACCAGATCGTCCCCTGGCGGACCACCCAGAACTACCTCGACGCTTTCCCTTCGGACCGCACGCGGCACGTCCACCTGCCCCGTGCCGGCCACGCCGTGGTCGGCCACCTGCGCGCGTTCCGCTTCGTTCTCACGGAGGCGGCTACCTCCACCGCGTGAACGGCGGGATCGTGGTCTCGGATGGTGCGGGTCAGGTTCACGTCAGCTGGTCCTGACGCAGGTGGAGGCCTCCACCATTCTGGGGGCGGTGAGCCCGCACCAAAACGGTCGATCCGGCGGCGTCCCGAGCCTGGTGAGGTCGTGCGCCGTCAGGGACTTCAGCATCGCCGCATACGCCTCCGCCGCCGTGACGAGCGCGCTGGCGTGCCCGCGCCACGAGACCACCTGCCGTCGGTTCAGCAGAGTGCGGACGTCGTCGGGGGCTGTGGTGCGCAGAAGCTCCTCGAACGCCTCCCGGGCCTGGTCGGTGTCACCGGCGTGCGCCTGCCAGTACGCGATGCTGCCGCGGGTGAGCAGTGTGTCGGGATGGTCGGTGCCCAGGAGCCGTACACGGTCCGGCAGCAGCGCCCGGGACAGCTCCATCGCACGGCGGGCGTCGCCTGCCTCACCGCACCAGACAGCGAGGTTCGCCCGCTGGGCCAGCGTGTCCACATGGTCGCCGCCGAGCACACGCATCAGGTCGAGTAGCAGCGCTTCCGTCGCGTCGGCCGCAGCCCGGGGGTTCCCGCCCAGCCCGGTCCAGTAGGCGAGGGCGCTGCGGGCCCGCAGCGTGTGGAGGTGGTCAGGCCCGAGCACGTGGTCCATGTCGCCGACCAGTGTCCGCAGGATCGCGATGGCCGCTGCGGGGCCTCGCCGGCGCCCGTCCAGGTGGGCCAACAGGTAGCGGCAGGCCAGCATGTCCGGGTGGTCCGGGCCCAGGACCGGACACGCGTCCTTGAACAGGACCGTGGCCTGGTGGTGAGCCTCGTCCGTGTGGCCCTGGACGTCGTGGTAAATGACGAGATGACCGCGTGCACTCACCGTGTGCACATGAGTGGGACCGAGCATGTGCTCCGCCGTCTCCACCATTTCCTGGAAGTGTGTCAGCGCGGCCTCGACCAGGCCCGCTCCGCCGAGACTGTCTCCGAGCCGGAAGAGCAGCGGGTGCGCGCCGCCGGCCCACAACGGACGGGGGAAACGGCGCAACAGCGTGGCAGCGTTGTGCCGCAGACTGCTGGCGATCCGGTCGCCCAGTTCCGCCTCGGGCCACACTTCGACGAGAGCGTCGGCACCCACCTGCACCACGGTCGCCAGGTCCGCCGGGGACAGATGCTGCAGGCTCGCCCGCTGGGTGAGGGCGTGCATCCGTACGGCGTGAGGACCGCCCTGCGGGAGGTGTGTGAGCACGCTGAGTCGATGCAGGTTGCGCAGCGCACGCCGGGCGTCCGCGGATGACGTCACCGGCGCCGCGCTGGACGCCGGGTCCTCGCCCTCGTGGCGGGTGAGGTAGCGACGGCAGGCCGACGTGGAGAACGTCTCATCCGGGATCCCGTCAGGGGACAGGACGGCGATCAGCGGCAGCAACGCGCCGGCCAGGCCGCGTGGGGCCAGCGCGTCGGCCGAGCGCACGGCGAAGGACCAGGTGGTGGCCACCGTCGCTTCGTAGTCGTCGCTGCTGTCGTCGGGGAAGATCTCGCCCAGGTCATGGACGACGTCCGTCAGCCGGGTGCGGTAGTCGGCGCAGGTCACGGCGTCATTGACGATCACCGCGCTCGCCTGGGCCAGAGCGAGCGGCAGATGCCCGAGGTCTTCGGCCATGTCCGCGGCCTCTGCCAGCACATCGGCGGAAAGGCGCCGGCTCGCGTCGAGCTTGCGGGTGAGGTAGTCGAGGGACTCGCGAGGAGTGAACGCGCCGACGTCGATGACAGGGCGGGTGCTGCGCCCGGCCAGCGCGGCGTCGCGTCGACGGGTTGTGACAAGCGTCGTTCCGGCCCCGGCCGGCCACAGGCCCAAAGCGTCCCCGGGCGCCCTCAGATCGTCCAGGACGATGATCCACGGGTCCGTGGCGGCCTGGAGCCATTCGAGGAAGGCCTCCGCCTCGCGGAGGCCTTCGCCGCTGCTTCCCGGGTGCGTGGCCAGATAGGCGCGTGCCAGCGTGGAGACGATGCTCACCCGGGACGTCGCGGTGATCCACACGCCGAGACGGGCACTGAGCTTGAGTGCGTGGTCGAACGCGGCCGCGGCGAGCTGGGTCTTCCCCGTGCCGCCGTCCCCGGCCAGGATCTGCGTGCCGCCCCCGGCCGCCGGATCCAGGACCGGTTCGATTCTCTCCATGAGCGCGGTTCTGGGCTGAAAGGCATCGGCGAGAAGCGGCGGCCGGCCGACGAGGACAGCCACCGCGGCGTCAGGCAGGGCGGAAGGCTCGGTGCCGCGTGTGATGCCGGACGGGAACGGACGGACCAGAGCGGTCGCGCGGGCCGTGCGGCGGGCGTCGCACGCCTTCCGCCACAGCGCGAACCAGGACTGCCGGGACTGCCCGGGGGCGATCATGTCGAGGGCGAGTACCAGCTCATTCTCATGGGCGGGCAAACGGTCGCCGGTCTTCCACGCGCTGAGCCGGCGCGGCCACTGCTCCTTGGCCTTCTCCAGATCGCGTTCCCGATCGGGACCGGGCCGACGCCCCTCCAGCTGATGCTTCGCGATGAGACCGCCGATCTGCTTCTGGGTGAGTCCGCGGTCGGCGCACGCCCGTGCCAACGCCTGTGCGAACGCTCCCGCGAATCCGTCCTGAACTGTCACCGGCGCTCCCAGCCTCAACCAGGCGCTCGCCGGAGGGGACGGGGATCCCGGAGGAATCCGCGGATCGCCCATGACCAGCGCAGACGCCACGCAATGCAATCCAGGGTAACCCTGCGTGTCGTGCCGGTGGCGATCCTTGGCAAAGATCGCCCGCGTTGACTGCGGGCGAGGGCCGGTTTCGTGTCCACGCCCTGGAGGTCCGGTGACAGTCAAGAACCTGGTGCGCCGTTGCCAGTCGGCAGCGGGCCTGCGCACGCTCCTCGGCGTCAGCGGACTCGGCTCCATCGTCGTCCCCTTGTGTCTCTGCCGCTCCCTGTCGAAGGCGGACCAGATCGCCAGCATCGTCAGCGGCGTCGTGATCGCTTCAGGACTGCTGTATGCGGGGCTGAACAAGGCACCTGAGATGCGGATACTGCTACGTCTTGGTCGGGAGCCCGGGACCCTGGAGGGCGTCCTCACCCCTGAGCTTCCTGCGGAGAGCAAGCCGCGACGTGACAGTGAGTCGCTATCCGCTCGGCGGATCGACCTGACACCGGTCGATCCCTGGCAGCGGACGTCGCCCATCGCCGAACTCGACGGTCCCGCCGTTGAGCCCGGATCCGTCATCGAGCCCGCTCTCGTGGGTGAGCCTGCTCTCGTGGGTGAGCCCGGCTATGTGGGCCAGGTTCAGGGCATCCAGGATCGAGCTGGGGGCTTGGCCCAGCGGCTTGTCCAGGACTCTCCGGGGAAACGACGGATCTTGTTTTCTGTGGCTGTCACCGTCGGTGGCATCGTCACCGCGAAGAAGGCCTGGGACCTGAAGCGAGCGCGGACGGTGGCCCCGGTGGCGCGGCAGGTTTCAGCGCCATTGCCGGAAGGGGCGCTGGTGAGAGAACGCAACTCTGACGAGATCTTCCGTTACCGTGACGGCCGGCTCGAGCGTCTTCGTGCAGAAGCTTTGGACGACACGGATGAGGTGGTCGTCGTGGACGACGGCGTCCTGGCCTCGATCCCGCTGCAGCCCGAGGCTTGACAGCAGGTGGCAGACCGGAATCAGACGCACCTGGTCAGGGTGCTCGAGGTCCCGTGTCCGGGGGCACCGGAGGATAGCTCTGTGGTGGGTAACCGGGCTGTGGTGGGTAACCGGGCTGAGATGCGTATCCCGGTTGCTGTGGGTACCCCGGGTAGGGAGCCGCCTGCCACGTGGACCCGGGGACGGTGCCGGGCCGCGTCGGAGGTGCTTTGGACGCCCAGACCCCGGTGACGATGAATCCGGCGATGGACAGTACGAACAGGACGACCCCGAAGAGGAGGATTCCGCGCCCTCCGGTCTCGAACGTGCCCGTCATCACCTTCACCCCGGAGGTCAGGGTCGTCCCACCGGACTCCGCGGGTTTGGTGGGGTCGAGATAGAAGTAGCTGACGGGGACCGTGTCTCCCACTCGTGCCTCGGTCGACGCCGTCCACGACGACCACGCTGTGACCTCTGGCAGGGTGATGCCGCTCCGATCGATCGGCGTGTAGCGGACAGTGACCCCGGAAGTACTCGTGGATCGTTCGCCGGCCTCGGTTGAGGGCGTGGCGATGCCGCCGGACGGCGCCTTCACGTTCGTCTGGACGACGACACCGGTGACGGTCCGCCCGTCGAACGCCGCTGAGGTGGCGCCCCCGACCAGCGCCCAGATACCGCCGAAGAAGATGGCGCCCAGGGCGCCCAGGAGCGCCATGCCGCTCAGTAACCCGCCGATCAGCCACCGCGTGCCCTTGCTCATCGGTACCTCCTCGGTCGCCGTCGACGTCAGCATGGCACT
>JAUPKM010000573.1 GCA_030837445.1 Actinomycetota bacterium | reverse complement strand
CGGTTGGGCTTAGGTTCGTTGTATGCCACGGGTAAGTGGCCGCGCGCCAGATGCCCCGGAAGTCACCGGATACCGGGAAGCCGTCGATGCGACCGTGGCTGAGATGAAGCGCACGCGCGCAATCGAGAAGCCCAGCCTGCTCGGGGAACTGTTGCGTGAGTACCTCGGCAGATCGCAGGCCGGGCCCGTGTTGACCCGCTCCGCGCCTGACCTTGCGACCCTGGTCGACCAGGCAACAGCTGCCGCCGCCGGTTTCAGCCCGTCGGCCGCGGCCACCGCCTTTACCGCCGAAGACATGGTGAAGATTCTGCTGCTCCAGCAGGTCGACCTGGCCTGGTGGTCCGGTACGACCGACTTCGAGACCGACGCGGAAATCGCGGCCTCGCCGGAGCTGATCGACCTTGCCCAGGTGCGAGCCACGGGCGGCGTCAGATTTGACTTCTCGGTGCAGTCCGATCGGCTGCTGCCGCGGATGCGGAACTTCGCGGCGCGCAAAATGTTCTCCGCGTGGGGCCCGGGCACCCCGGGGCTGAGCAGCACCAGAATTCGTCCGGAGATGCTCCGAGTCCTGAACGTGCTGGCGGAGGACTTCGCCGACCGGTGCCCGCCCGGATCGCCGCCGCTGTGGGTGAACAGTGTCACCAGATCGGTCGAACAGCAGCGACACCTGCGACGGCTGGGCTTCACTGCCTACATCCCCAGTGCACATTGTCGGGGTTGGGCCGCCGACATTGAAATGTTGTGGTTGGAGCAGTTCGGGACCCGAGACACGCTGGCAGCGGTGCTGCTGGATCGACGCGACCGCGGCGATTTGAACGTTATCGATGAGGGCCGCATCTGGCACGTCAGCCCGAGTCCTTCCCGGCTGCACACCTTCGGCGTGCAGCCGGGAAGCCCGCTCGACCGGAGTCGTTGATGTGCGGGATTGCGCTGTTGCTGGGTCCACGCGCGCAGGACCATCGACGCATGTTCGACGCGATGATGGACGCGATCGAAGATCGCGGCGAGTCGCAGGAGATCCACGTCGAGCCGGCGGCTCTGGTCGGTACCGCACGGCTGAAGATCGTCGATCGTGAACGTGCGGTTCAGCCGTGGATCTCGGCTGATGGGCGGTGGGCCCTGTGCTACAACGGTGAGGTCTTCAACCACCGCCAACTACGCACGGAACTGACCGCCGCGGGCCATCCGCAGCGGTCGGAGAGCGACACTGAAGTGGTGCTGGAGGCCTTCCTCGCCTGGGGACAGGATGCACTGCTGAAGTTTCGCGGGGAGTTCGCGTTCGCCGTCTATGACCGGGCGGAGCAGAGGGTCTTCCTGGCCCGGGACCCCGCTGGCGTGAAACCGCTCTACTGGGCGCGGAGAGACGGGCACATCCTGGTCGCATCCGAAGTAAAGGCGCTGGTCGGACTGTCCGCGCCCATCCATGAGGTGCCACCGGGATACTGCGGTTGGGCGGCACCCGACGCCGACCCTCAGTTGGCGGCCTACATCGACTTGCTGAGTCTTGGGGAGGGCGAACCGGAGATCGAGGATCTGGCGGCGGCCAAGGCGGCTCTTCGGACCACCTACCAGGACTCGGTGGCACTTCGGGTCGACACGGATCTGACGGTCGGGGTCATCCTGTCGGGCGGGCTTGACTCCTCGCTGGCGTTGCTGCACGTGCACGAGATGCACCCGGACTGTGTCGCCTACACAGTGGGGGCACCGGGCAGCCCCGATCTGGAGTATGCGCGGCGGTTGACCAGCGACCTCGGCGTGGCTCACGAAGTCATCGAGTTGCGCCCGGCTGACATCAGCCTGGCAGATGTTCGGGAGGCCGTCAGGGTCTCGGAGGCGACCGAGTATGGGGACGTGATCAATGCCGTCGTGTCCCTGAAGGTGTTCGACCGGGTCCACTCGACCGGGGTGAAGGTCGTGCTCACCGGCGACGGATCCGACGAACTCTTCGGCGGCTACGACATGTACCAGGACATCGGCGAGGCTGAGCGCCGACGTCTCTTCCTGCACAAGATCCGCCACCTGAGTCGGACGGAACTGCAGCGGGTGGATCGGACAAGTATGGGTCGACAGGTGGAGGCCCGCGTTCCCTACCTCGACCTGCACATGTTGTTGTTGTCGATGCGGATTCCGATGGAGTTCAAGGTCCGGGACGGCTACGAGAAGTGGATCCTGAGGCAGACCTTCGACGATCTGCTGCCGGACTACATCAAGGCGCGGCACAAGAATCCGATGTCCTACTCGTCCGGTTTGCACGAACGGGTCCGACTGTTCAAACCGCTGATGCCGCGGATGTACCGATCATTAGGATACCAGGCGCTCGGACCGATGCGGCGGGACTTTTCAATCGTGCTGGCCAACGCCGACCACGACCTGACCGCCGCAGTTGCGGCGGCCGAGCGGGAAGAGGACTACACCGCTCTGGAACACGCGCGGGACTTCGCCGGTGCAGTCCGATGGAACCTCGTCGGGCGTGGCTAGTGTCGGGGGATGCGGGAGTTTCGAATACGGCTGTGAGTGCTGCAGTCCCGTCGGCCCCATCCGGGAATCGGCTCGCCTGGCTGGACGTGCTCCGTGCCGGGGCGGTGAGCATTGTGGTCTGGGACCATTTCGTCGGCAGTTTCCTGAACCACACCGGGGTCACCTGGCTGCCAAATGTGGT
>JAUPKM010000572.1 GCA_030837445.1 Actinomycetota bacterium | reverse complement strand
GAACAACCCGGAGCGGCGGTTGAGCAGGCCCTCGATCTCCGCCACGCCCATCCCGGCGGTCCGCCACAAATAGGCGATGATCCCGGGGTCCACGTCGCCGGATCGGGTGCCCATCACCAACCCCTCCATCGGCGTCATCCCCATCGAGGTGTCGATCGGGCGGCCGGCCGCGATCGCCGAAGCCGAGGCGCCGTTGCCCAGATGCAGGACGATCTGGTTGAGCGACTCCACCGGTACGCCGAGGAACTCCGCGGCCTGGGCGCTGACGAATGCGTGTGAGGTGCCATGGAATCCGTACCGGCGAATCTTCCACGCGGCGGCGGTATCCCGGTCGATGGCGTAGGTGCGGGCCGCGGCCGGCAGATCGTGAAAGAAAGCAGTGTCGAACACCGCGACGTGCGGCAGTTCGGGCAGCAGCTTTCGGGCGACCTCGATTCCGAGCACAGCTGGCGGGTTGTGCAGCGGGGCGAGGTCCGCCAGTTCGCGCAGCTGCTCCAGGCGGGCGTCGTCGATCACGGTGGGGCGATAGAGCTCAGGCCCGCCGTGCACGACCCGATGTCCGACCGCCGCGAGATCCATCTCCCGCGGGTGCAGGCCATGGGCCGCGAGCTCGTCGAAGGCCAGCAGCAGGGCCGCCTCGTGGTCGGCCACGCCGCCGTCGTCGCCGATCCGCTCGACGATGCCCCGCGCCAGCGACTCACCCGAATCCGGCTGTACCACTTGATATTTCAGAGACGAGGAGCCGGAATTGAGAACCAGTACGGTGGCTGCCATCACTGCCCCTGCGCCTGAATCGCGGTGATCGCCACGGTGTAGACGATATCGTCCACCAGCGCTCCGCGAGAGAGGTCGTTGACCGGCTTGTTGAGCCCTTGCAACACCGGGCCGATGGCGATCGCACCGGCACTGCGCTGCACCGCCTTGTAGGTGTTGTTACCGGTGTTCAGGTCCGGGAAGATCAGCACGGTGGCCTTCCCTGCTACCGGCGAATCCGGCATCTTGGCGGCCGCAACATCCGGGTCGACGGCGGCGTCGTACTGGATCGGGCCCTCCACCAGCAGGTGCGGATCACGCTCTCGAACGAGCTCGGTTGCCGCCCTGACCTTCTCGACGCCGGCACCGCTGCCCGAATCGCCGGTGGAGTAGGACAGCATGGCCACTCGGGGCTCGATGCCGAATTGGGCTGCGGTGTACGCCGAGCTGATCGCGATGTCAGCCAGTTGATCGGGGGTCGGGTCGGGCACGATCGCACAGTCGCCGTAGGCCAGCACCCGGTCACTCAGACACATCAGGAAGATGCTCGATACGGTGGACACCCCGGGCCGGGTCTTGATGATCTCGAACGCCGGGCGCACGGTGTGCGCGGTGGTGTGCGCCGCGCCGGAAACCATGCCGTCCACAAAGCCGTTCTGGACCAACATGGTGCCGAAGTAGGAGACGTCGTGCATGATCTCGCGGGCCTGTTCGAGGTTGATGCCCTTGGCTTTCCGGAGCACGGCGTACTGCTCGGCGAATGACTCGCACAGTTCGCTGGTACGCGGATTGATCACCGTCACCCCGGCGAGGTCCACACCCAGTTCCGCCGCGCGGGAACGGACCTGGGACTCATCGCCGAGAATCGTCAGCTCCGCCAGCCCGAGCAGCAGCAGCCGGCCGGCGGCCTGGAGAATCCGGTCGTCGTCCCCTTCCGGAAGCACGATCCGGCGGCGATCCGCGCGAGCCCGTTCCATCAGCCGGTAAGCGAACATCTGCGGCGTGGTCACCGTCGGAATCGGGATGGCCAGGCGTTCAAGGAGATCGGCCATGTCGACGTGGCGGTCCACCAGTTCGATGGCCGTGTAGATCTTGCGCTTGGAGTCGGCGGTCACCCGGCCGCGAGTGGCCGCCACCGCGCTGGCCGTGGCGAACGTACCCAGTTCGGTAGCGATGATCGGCAGTCGCAAGCCCAGTCCCGACACCAACTTGGCGATCTCGTGGTGCAGGGGCAGGCCGCCGTTGAGAATGATCACCGACAATGATGGAAACCCTTCGGCCGCATGGGCGCTGGCGACCGTGAGCACCACGTCGGAGCGGTCCCCGGGGGTGATCACCGCAGCGCCTTCGGTCAGCCGCTCCAGCACGTGGTCGGCGGTCATCCCCGCGACCATCACGCCCATCACCTCCCGGCCCAGCAGAACCGGGTCGCCGTGCAGCAGGGTGCCGTGCACCGCGTCAGCAAGTTCGGCGACCGTCGGCGCGGCCAGCAACGGCTCATCCGGCAGCACATAGACCCGCGGGCCGAGCGCCCGACAGGCCCGGGCGACCGCCAGCATCTTGTCGGGTTCGCACCGGTTGGCCACCACCGCGGCGGTGTGGGTGTGCTGGTTGTCCAGTTCAGTGAGGGACAACTCGATGACCGCGGCGATCTCCGCGGGCGTGCGCCCAGTGGCGCGCACCGACAACAGCACCGGCGCACCGAGGTTGGCGGCGATCCGGGCGTTGACCGCCAGTTCGGTGGGCGACGCCACGTCGGTGTAGTCCGATCCGACGATCACCATGGCGTCGCAGCGGTCGGCAACGGCGTGGTAGCGGCTGACGATATCGGTGATCGCGCCGTCGGGATCCTCGTGCAGCCTCTGGTAGCTCACCCCGAAGCAGTCCTGATAGGCCAGTCCGGCGTCGCTCTGCGCGAGCAGCAGTTCCAGGATGTAGTCGCGGTCCCCGCGCCGGATGATGGGCCGGAAGACACCGACCCTGGGGACCATGGCGGTCAGTCGGTGCAGCACGCCGAGCGCGATGGTGGACTTACCGGTCTCGCCCTCCGGGGAGGCGATGTAGATCGAGGTGACAGG
>JAUPKM010000571.1 GCA_030837445.1 Actinomycetota bacterium | reverse complement strand
TCCGTAGCAAGCGGCCCTCCACGAAGCGCCGAATTCAGCCACCTGCGTCTGCATTCGGCTCAAAGCGCCGAACCCGAGCGAAGCGACAGTTGCGAGGACATCGACTATCACCTCGACTTATCTGATCTGATAACATTGCTTTCGTGGAACCGCGGACTCCCCCATCGAACTCTCCCGCGGCGATGGTCGTCGTGTGGGAGTCCGCCGCAAGACTCCAGCAGTTGGTGCCCGACGCAGTCCTCGTCGGCGGATCGGCCGCTGTGCTCCACGCCAGCCATCGACTTTCGATTGACCACGATCACGTCATTGCGGATCTATCTGATCGGTTCGATCTCGTGCTCGAGGCGTTGGAGTCGGACCCCGAATGGATTACCAACAGGGTCCAGCCAGGCAAGATCATCCTCGGTCAGTTGGGTGGAATTGAATCCGGCGTGAGGCAACTCATCCGCACCCGGCCGCTGGAGACCACCGTCGTCACCCTCCCCTCCGATCGCCAGCTAACCGTCCCAACAGCCGAAGAGACGTTGCGCATCAAGGGTTACCTGATCGTCAAGCGCAACCAGGTACGGGACTACCTGGACGTCATGGCCCTGTCTAATCGCTACGGGCTAACGGAATCCGCGAGAGTCCTGCGACAGATTGACAGCTACTACGCAGACCAACGTCAAACAGCCGGCCTCAGCTCAGCAGGGGTCGCATCCCAGCTGGTTCGTCAACTCGCCGATCCACGGCCCCGCGACCGAACAACCATGGAAGAACTGCCGCGGTACAAGGGCCTGGCCCCACAGTGGCAGGACTGGCGGGATGTCAGCGCCGCCTGCCGGGTGCTCGCTGTGGCTGTCACGGAGGCGGACGCGTGAGCACCCCGCTGCGCAACGTCGACGCCGACTTCGACGAGCCGGTTGAACAGTGGCCCTTCGAAGCAGTGCTGGCAGCCGTGGATCGCGGCGAAGTCACCCTGTGGTCCAGGCTCATTGCCGGAATCCGGGCTGACCCGTGGGGCGCTGTCGCAGAGCGCGTCGCAGAGGCGATCGCAATCGCCGAACCCTACGGAGTTGCACCGCTCATGCGAGAGGTCATCGCGAAGGCGATCAACGACGAAGAGCGGCTCGAACGAGAGCAGATCGCCCAGCGCGTGCGTGGGGCCGTCGCCGCAAGCGGAATGACCCAGGCGCAGTTCGCCCGACGGATCGGGACGTCCGCGTCACGGCTGTCCACCTACGTCAACGGGCGGGTAGTGCCCGGCGCGACCATGTTGCTGCGAATCGAACGTGGCGTCCGTTCGCCGCCGGCACGATAGCGACCGGTTCAGGCGTTCTTCACCGGGGATCTCAAAGCCACCCGAATCATCGGCAGCTGCAACGGGACCCGCAGCCACGACACCACCGTGATCGGTGCTCGTCCGCGCTTGCGAGTCGCGTTGATGGCCATCCACCAGTTGCCGACCCACACCCCGGCCAGCAGCGACGCCGAAGCCCTCGGCGCCCACCTCTGTCGCGTGAGCAGGCCTGCGGCACAGGCCAATTCCGCCACCCCCGATGTCACCACCCAGGGACGCGGCGCCCCCAGCCCCGGCGGAATCAGTGGTTCGAACACCTGCGGCCGCCCCAGATGCACCAGCCCACTCACAACGAACGACCCGGCCAGCAGTTTCGTCCCCAGCGGCAACCCTTCGGTCACGTCCGAGCGGGCATCGGTATCGGGCATGGGCCCTTCCTACCGGTTCGCGCGCGCTGTGTCCGTGTGACCGCCGCGGGAATCACTCCCGCCCCCGCCGACCTCCACTCGACACCAGCGGGCATGATCACCCGACACCAACGGGCATGATCGAGTCCCTGAACCCCACCCGGCACAAAGGATGAGACAGGAGCGGCGATGGACCTCCGACCGCTGCGCGACTCGGCGGACTTCCGACGGTTGTTCTTCGGCGAAGGTATCTCCCTGTTCGGTTCGATGGTCACCTACGTCGCCATCCCGTTCCAGATCAAAGAACTCACCGACTCCTTCATCGCCGTCGGCCTCGTCGGCCTGCTGCAGTTCGTCCCGATGGTGCTGGCGGGGCTGTGGGGCGGCGCCCTGGCGGACGCGGCCAACAAACGCACCGTGGTCCTCAGTTGCGAAGCTTCCGCGTTGCTCTGTTCGGTGGTGCTGATTGCCAACGCCCGGGCGCCGGAACCGCAACTGTGGTTGGTCTACCTGATCGCGGTCCTGTTCGCGACAGCGACCGCGTTGCACTACCCCAGCGCGGAGGCCATGACACCGCTGTTGGTCTCGCACGATGCACTGCCAAGCGCTTCCGCATTGAAGATGACGCGGATGACGTTCGCGTCGATCGGCGGACCTGCCATCGGCGGGATCGTGCTGGCCACCTGGGGCACACCTTGGGCCTACGGTCTGGACGCCGCCAGCTACGCGGTCTCGATAGTCTTCTTCCTGCGGATGGCCAGCACGCCGCGGGGAGCGACGGCCGAGCGGCCTAGCCTTCGCCGGATCCGCGAAGGGCTGGCCTACGCCCGCTCCCGTCGGGACCTGCTCGGCACCTACCTGATCGACTTCGCGGCGATGTTCCTGGCCTTCCCATACGCCCTCTTCCCGTTCGTGGCCGATGAATTGAATGCGCCATGGTCACTCGGCTGGCTCTACTCGGCCGGCGCGATCGGCGGACTTCTCGCCGCGATCACCAGCCGTTGGGTGAGGCACGTACCCCATCATGGCCGCGGGGTGGTGATCTCAGCGGCCTGCTGGGGGGCCGCGATCGGCCTCTTCGGTCTGGCCACCAACGTCTGGCTCGCGCTGGCGCTGCTCGCGCTCGCCGGTGCCGCCGACACGATCAGCGGCATCTTCCGGACCACAATGTGGAATCAGACGGTGCCCGACGACATGCGCGGGCGGATGGTGGGGATCGAGTTGCTGTCGTTCACGGCCGGTCCGCAACTCGGACAACTCCGCGGCGGTCTGATGGCCCAGGTGACATCGCTGCGGTTCGCCATCGCCAGCGGCGGGTTTGCAGCCGCTGGTTTCGCGCTACTACTTGCGGTGTTCCTGCCGGACTTGTGGCGCTACGACCTGCGAACGGACGAGCACGCGGCCCGCCAGCGGGACAGCAGCGCTCGGCGGTCGGTCGGCGGGGCAGACGACCCAGCCGATCCGCCTGACAGCTGAGCTCGTGGCGCCAACTATCGCTAGATTGCGGCCATGCGTTTGACAAAGTACGGCCACGCCTGCGTTCGACTAGAGAAGGAAGGTCGAAGGCTCCTCATCGATCCGGGGATTTGGTCGGCGCCGTACTCCTTCGACGGCGTGGACGCCGTCGTGATCACCCACGAACACGCAGACCATATTGACCCAGCCGCCCTGGCGCATTGGCAACTCACCAACCCGGCCGGCACTGTCCACGCCCCTGCCGAAGTCCTCCAACTCCTCAGCGATTTCGAAGCCAACCAAGTCGCGGTGACACCGGACGATACGTTCGAGGTGGGTGGATTCGGGCTTCGCTTCGTCGGTGGCGCCCATGCTGAGATCGTCGACGGCTTACCGCACTGCGCCAACGTGGGCGTCGTCGTCGACGAATCCGTCTACCACCCCGGCGACTCCCTGTTCGTTCCCGACGGCGAGATCGAGACGCTCCTTGTGCCGGTCTCCGGACCCTGGCTCAAGCTACGCGAGGCCATCGAATTCGTGCGCCGGATTAGCCCCGATCGCGCCTTCCCCATCCACGACGCCCTACTCAACGAGATCGGACAGCAGGTCGCGGATCGGTGGCTGGGGCAGACCAGCGGCACGGAGTACCAACGCCTGCAGCTCGGCGCCAGCACCGCTGCGTAGACCGACCTCGACCAGAGCCACCCGGGCGACGGCATCAGGACGCCGGACTGATCGACCTTCGTTGGCTGCCATTGCCGGGAAATTTTGCGAACAGATTCTGTCCGACCTACCGGCGACTCCGCGCAGGTGGGCATAGAGTCGTCCCAGCAAGACGCCCCCACGGCCGCGCCATCACGAGGAGTTCCCATGAACCTGCAGTCCACCACCTCCCGCCGACTCGCCATCGGATTGGCCCTCGGCGCGGCATCCCTGTCGCTAGCGGCCTGCGGCGGCAGCAGCTCCTCCAGTAGCAGCTCCGGCGCCGCTTCCGGATCCGCCTCCCCGCTGCCCTCCATCACAGCAGACGCCGCCCTCTCTGCGAAGGTCCCAGAGAAGATTAAATCCAGCGGAAAACTGACGTTCGGAACGGACGCCTCCTACCCGCCCAATGAGTTTGTGGCCGAAGATGGATCGACCATCGTCGGGCTCGATGTCGACCTCGGCAACGCCATCGCCGCCAGGTTGGGTCTGCAAGGTGAGTGGACAAACGCAAGCTTCGACTCCCTCATCGTCGGAGTCACGAACGGCAAGTTCGACAGTTCGATGTCGTCCTTCACCATCAACCCGGAGCGTTTGAAGCAGGTCAACATGGTGAGCTACTTCAACGCCGGGACCGAGTGGGCGGTCGCGACCGGCAACCCGCAGAACATCACTCCTGACGACGCCTGCGGAAAGACCGTCGGCGTGCAGAAGGCCACCGTTCAGGCCGACGACATCGCCGCCCGAAGCGAGGTGTGCACAAAGGCCGGGAAGCCTGCCATCAACGTGCAGCAGTACAACCTGCAGTCCGATGTGACCACGGCCCTGGTCAGCGGGAAGGTCGACGCGATGCTGGCCGACTCACCGGTCACCGACTACGCGATCAAGCAGACCAATGGCAAGCTGCAGGCGGCTGGCAGCATCTACGCCTCCGCTCCCTACGGCGTGGCTATCCCCAAGAGCGAGACAGCTTTTGCCGAGACCGTCCAAGCAGCGATTCAGTCCCTAATCGCAGACGGCTCCTACCAAAAGATCCTGGACAAGTGGGGTGTCGGCAGCGGCGCCATCAAGACTTCGGAGTTGAACCCGACCGTCACCTCCTGACGTTCGTCGAGGCGGTACCCAACTGAGATGACACTCCCCCAGGCGGAGGCCCGATGAGTACCGACCAGACAGCCAGAGTCGCTGACGGCAAACCTCCCGAGGCGATCGAGGCGGTACCGGTTCGACACCCGGGCCGGTGGGTGGGCGCGGCGATCATCGCGCTGTTCGCGGCGATGTTCATCCACGGATTGGTCACCAATCCGAACTGGAATTGGGCCTTGATCGGGGAGAAGATCTTCTCTGCGCCGATCCTCAAGGGTGTCGGCGTGGTGATCGTGCTGACCATCCTGTCGATGATCATCGGCCTCGCCTTGGGGATCGTGCTGGCGATCATGCGGCTATCGCCGAATCCGGTGCTCAGCGGTTCGGCCTGGATGTTCATCTGGGTCTTCCGCGGGACGCCGGTGCTGGTGCAACTGTTCCTGTGGGGCAACATCATCGCGCTCTACCAACACATAGCGCTGGGGATCCCGTTCGGTCCGGAGATGCTGACCTTTGACACCAAGACCCTCATCCCGGCATTTGTGGCCGCCCTGCTGGGGCTGGGGTTGAACGAGGCCGCGTACATGTCCGAGATTGTCCGCGCCGGAATCATCAGCGTCGACGAGGGCCAGGAAGAGGCCGCCACCGCGTTGGGGATGAGCCGGATGCAGACGCTTCGGGTGATCGTGGTGCCACAGGCGATGAGGGTGATCGTGCCCCCGACCGGCAACGAGACCATCAGCATGCTGAAGACCACCTCGTTGGTATTCATCATCCCGCTGACCTCGGAACTGTTCTTCCAGGCGGGCAATATCGGGACTCGGCTGTTCCAGCCGTTTCCAATGGCGATCATGGCCAGCATTTGGTATCTCGCCCTCACCTCCGTGCTGATGGTCGGGCAGTACTACATCGAACGGCACTACGCCAAGGGCGCGATGCGCGATCTGCCGCCGACGCCGATCCAGAAACTCAAGGCCAAACTCGGAATCGGGAGCTGACGGATGGCAACGGAAGCACCCTCAGCTGAGTTGATGGTCAAGGCCGAACAGGTCCACAAGTCCTTCGGCCGGCACGAGGTGCTGCGAGGTATCGACTTCGAGGTGCGCACCGGCGAGGTGGCCTGCATCGTCGGCCCCTCGGGAGGTGGAAAGTCCACATTCCTGCGCTGCGTCAACCATCTGGAGAAGATCAACGCCGGCCGGCTTTGGGTCGGCGGCGAACTGATCGGCTACGTCCAGCGCGGCGAGAAACTCCATGAGATGAAGGACAAGGAGGTCGCCGCCCAACGCCGGTCAATCGGGATGGTCTTCCAACGGTTCAACCTGTTCCCTCACATGACGGCCGCTGAGAATGTCATGGCGGGACCTGTTGTGGTGCAGCGACGGGACAAGAACGAGAGTCGGGATCGAGCGATCGAGCTTCTCACCTCGGTGGGCCTCGGCGACCGAGGCGACAGCTATCCCGCCCAAATGTCCGGTGGCCAGCAGCAACGGGTGGCGATCGCGCGGGCGCTGGCGATGGACCCGGAACTCATGTTGTTCGACGAACCCACCTCCGCGCTGGATCCGGAACTGGTCGGCGATGTGCTGGACGTGATGCGCAAGCTCGCCGAGAGCGGGATGACGATGATGGTCGTCACCCACGAGATGGGATTCGCCCGCGAGGTCGGCGACTCGTTGGCATTCATCGACCAGGGTGTGGTGGCAGACTTCGGTCCGCCCCGGGAGGTGCTGGCCAACCCGTCCAGCCAGCGGCTGCGCGAATTCCTGGGCAAAGTCCTCTGACTGCAGTGCCGGCCCGCTCGCGGGCTTCGCCCGGGCGCGGCGGCCTCTCAACTCTCGGATTGGAGCAGGGTCATGTCTGACACCACCGACGATCTAGTCGTCATCACCGGTAGCAGTCGCGGGATCGGTCAGGCCCTCGCCCGACTCTTCGTTGCTGACGGCCGAGAGGTGATCGGAATCTCCCGATCGGGACCTCAGTCGAGCCCCAACAGCACAACACGCACGGACGACGGCGTCCGCGCGCTGAGCGCCGACCTGGGCCGAATCGACGAGATTGAACGCGTGGTTGGGGTGGTGGCCGACATCTGCGCACAGGAGGGGCGCGGAATCAGTTACCTGGTGAACAATGCCGGCGCGCTCGGCCATCTTGGACCGCTGGGTGATCATGCGGTCGCTGATCTCGAACGCCTGATGGCCCTACATGTCTATGCGCCGATGCGACTCGTGACTGGGCAGCTCGACTCCTTCCACGAGGGCGCCCGAGTGCTGAATATCGCCTCGAGGGCTGGCCACATCCCGATCGCCGGAGTCGGCGCCTACTGCATCAGCAAGCACGCCGAAGTCGCCCTCACCGGCGTTCTCCGGCTCGAACTCGGCCACCGCGGCATCCTGCTGGGCACCGCCATCCCCGGCGAAGTGGATACGCGGATGCAACAGGAACTCCGGTCCCCCAATCCGGCGGACTTCGCACTAGCCGAATTCTTCCGGGCGAACGTCGTGAATCTGATCCCAGTGGACGTGGCCGCACGCTTCCTCCACTGGATCCTGACCGCCACCACCGATGAAGATTTTGCCCGGGAAGACGACTGGTTCATCTACGACGAACCTGTCGAACCGGAATGGCTGCCCCCGGGCGAGGAATTCCGATACCCGAATCCGGACGCCTGACCAGGGTGCCCACCATGCCCACCATGCCCACAGGGGCTACTTCATGGTGGGGAAGTTGATGGGATGACCGAGGGTGTCAGCAATGGCTTGAAACACTCTCGCGGCCGGAATCGAGCACGGCGCGTCGCCGGCAGGGTTGGCCGTGAGTGTCGCGGCAGTCGTGCAGTCGCCGTTGGCGATATCGCTGTTGGTCTGCACCGCCACCGTCGTGTCGGTGGTGGTGTCGTAGTAAAGAGCCGTGTTGTAGCCGGGGAGTTCGCCCATGTGGCCGACCCAGCCGTTACCGCAGCCGGCGGCCAACCCGTAGCTGTAGCTGGCCGGGTCGGGGAAGGATGTCAGTCGCTGGACCTGAGTTGCCTCGTCGAGTAGCCCTTGGCCCGTGCCGAGCGCCCTGCCATAGGTCAAGAGGTCAGACATTGTCGAGATGAGCTCGCCGGCGGTCCACGCCCATTGTGGGTTCCAGTTGGTGGCATTGCTCGGACGATCGGGAGTGGCACTGTCGCCTTGCAGGGTGAAGCCCTGAGGGTGCGGTTCAGGGATCGCGCTCGAAGCGCCCGGGTAGGACGTGTTGGCGAGTCCGAGCGGAGCAAAGATCCTGCTCCGGTAGGCCTCCTCGACCGGCCGTCCAGTGAGCTTCTCGATGACCTTGCCGAGCAGGACGGTGTTTGTGTTGGAGTAGGAGAACTGCGCACCGGGTGCGAACATCGCTGGCTCGGCCAGGCCGATGGCAAGCACCTGATCCGGCGTGAACACGGTGGCCGGGTCAGCGAAGTAGACATCGGTGAATTTCGGACTGAAGGTGTAACTGGCGACCCCGGACGTCATGTTGGCGAGCATCCGCAGCGTGACCCGGTCGCCGTTGGGGACGCCGTCGACGTAGGTGTCGATCGTGTCATCGAGGGTCAACCGCCCTTGCTGGGCCAATTGCAGAATCAGCGTGCCGGTGAAGGTTTTCGTGATGGATCCGATCCGTGTGTGCATCCCCACCGCCATCGGCGCATTCGTGCTCGGATCAGCCTGTCCGTAGGCCGCCGTCCAACTGCCGGTCGGCGCGCGTACGCCAACGATGACCCCCGATGCGGCAATTTGAGTGGCTGCCTTTCGCGCTGCCGCGTCCAGCTTGCCTACGAGCTCGGCCGGGAGCGGGCTGGTCATTGCAGTCGGACTGGCCGGCTTCGCCGCCACCTGCTCCGGGTTGGGCACACAGCCGACCGGCGACGACGGCGAACTGGCTGCGCCACCGGTTCCGGTTGCCGAAGAGCTGGCTCCGGTGCCTCCCGCGGTTGACTGCGACGAATCGCAGGCCGACAGCAGTAGCACCAAACACACCATCGCCGGGAAAAGTGTGAACCGGTGCACCTGCACGTCTACTCCCTCGATCGTGGCCATGGAGGCAGGACCACTCCGTCATGCACGTCAGGTGACGGTAGTGATCACCGTGATCAAACGCTACAAGCAGGCCGACGGTCGAGTTGCGGTCCGGGAATAATCGCCGTCAGGTGGCGCTAGCGCCAACCGCTGGCCTAGGGTCACCGACATGTCACGATCCAAGGCCTGGGTAGGTGCGGCCATCGCAGTCGCCGCCGTCGTCGGAATGACGGTCCCGGCGGTGTCCGCCACAGGTGCACCGACACCCACGCCGCGGGGCGAGATTCGGCCGGTGCCGGCACCGACCACGATCGCGTCCTACTCGTTGGTGGCACCGGCAGGTACGTCTCGATCTCAATTGGTCGCCCGGGCCATCCTCCGCCCCGGCCGTCCGTGCCCGCCGCTAATGACGAAGACGAAGGCGGGTGCGGCGTGGCGGGCGACCCGGACGACGCAACGCAGTGTCGGCCCGTTGGCTTCACCCGCGTTCGCGGCGGTGAAGGTCTGCTCGGTCAACGTCCCTGTCGGCGTGACGCAGGCGAGCCTTGGCGGTCGTACCATTCCGGCCGCGATCCCCGCCCGCGTCACCCGGATCGGAATAACGGCCGACTCCGGTTGCAAGGTCAAGGGCTCGAAGATCCAGGACTGCAACAACGGCGGTTGGCCGCTGGCTGCGATGGCGGCCCAACTGGCCGCGCTCCGGCCACAAGTGATCTTCGAGCCGGGCGACTACTATTACCGCGACGACGCGTGCCCGAAGGCCGACTGGGCCAAGTGCGGGGTCACACCTCCGGTTGGTCCAACCCCCGGAATGCCCTTCACCGACAATGCGCACGGCTGGCTGGTGGATGCCATCATCCCGATGACCCCGGTGTTCTCGGTCGCGCCACTGGCCCTGCTGCGTGGAAACCACGAGGCCTGCGATCGTGCCGGCAACGGATACTTCCTCTTCTTCGATCCCCGGCTCGAGACGTCGACCGAATGTGAGCCGGTGAACGACGGCGGGACGCTGGAGCCACCGAAGGAACAGGTGACCCCGGCATGGGCGTTCACCTTGCCGGTGGCCTCCGGCCGGGCACTGAAGGTTGCAATGGTCGACACGGCCTACGGCAGCGACGACACGATCTCGAAGTGGGCCCACAAGGGCCACGAGGTGTATCTGCAGGCAGCGGCGATGACCACGCCCAAACCTGGTATCGAGTCGTGGCTGATGACCCACCGACCACTCTTCGGACGCACTCCCGGCAAGGGCGAGGAGCCCAACTACACGCCATGGGCCTCGAACAACCAGGCGGCCGGTTCGCAGGGCCTGCTCGGTAACTACCAGTTGGTGCTGTCTTCCCATATCCACCTTCTGCAGGCCGTCCAGATCAAGGGTGTGCCGCCGAACCTCATTGTCGGCGCCGGCGGCACGATGTTGGACCCGCGCGGAGACTTCTCAATCCCCGCCTTCGGACCGCTGGCCAAGTCCGACGGCACCGCCATCGACCCCAAGTACCCGCCCTACCCGACGGCGTCGATGCTCTGGACCAAGGTGAGGTACGGGTTCGGGATCGCCACTGCAGGCGCCACCCGAAACGCCTGGAATGTGAAGATGCACGGCCTCGGCGGCACTGACCTTGGAACCTGCCGACTACGCAATCCCCACGGTGCGGGACCCAACCTGACCTGTAGCTGAGAGGGTCCCAACCGGTCGGTGCGGGCCCCGCGGGTTTAGCTCGTCCCCGCGCCGGGTACACCAGTGGCCATGAAGAAGATCCTCGCAGGCGCCGCCCTGACCGGCGCAGTCCTCGCCGGGGGTATCCTGGCCGCCGCCCCCGCGCAAGCCACCCCCATCGCCACTGCCGCCGTCCAGGAGTCGCAACAACAGGACGAGCTAGAGCGCAGGAAGTTGGCAGACCAGCAGCGGCTCCGCGACCAGATCGACGCCGACTTCAGCCGCATCATGGATGCCCTCGACGGCTCACTCCGCCGGGCGGCGCACAACTCGGCCCAGCAGCTCGGGCGCTAGACATGCGGTAGCGGCCGGCGTACCTGCCACGGTCTTGAGGGGTCTCATGTCTTGCTACCAACGGTTTTCGGTAGGGCGGGTGGGACTCGAACCCACGGCCTGCCGGATTATGAGTCCGCCGCTCTAACCAACTGAGCTACCGCCCCCTGGGAGCACCACCCTACCGACAGCCCTTCGAGGTCTGCCGTCGACTACAGCTCCACTTCGTCGGCGAGTCGCCTCAAGCTGTGACCGGATAGGCGATTGGGCAGCCACATCTCCATCTCCTCGGCCTGCAGGCTCCGATAGAACGCGCGGGCGTGGTCGTTCGTGTCCTGCACTGCCCACTCCAGCCGCGGGTAGCCGCGTTCGTCGCACAGCGCAGCGAGGGTCATCACGAGCGCCTTGCCGATCCCCAAACCCCTAGCCTCGGAGCGGACATACAGGTCTTCAAGGTGGATTCCGTGCCGCCCCGTCCACGTGGAGGTGGTGAGGTACCACAGGGCCATCCCATACAGAGGTCCCCCATCCGCGTTGGCGGCGTCGGCGTCGACGTCGACGTCGGAATCGGTCGCGGGTGCATCCACCACAAGGCAGTAGGCCGCTGGCAGTCCAGACGGAGTATTCGCCCGCTCCCCCAACGACTCGGGGAAGAGAAGCTTCACCAGATCAAGCTCAGTTGTCTCCACCTGTGCATGTTCACCCTCGTTGTGCGCGAGTTTCCTGATCATGTCGAGGAGTTGCGGAATATCGGCCACGGTGGCCTCGCGCACGACGACGTCTTCGGTCTCGGCAACAATGCTCATGCAGGAAAACTATCGGGGAAGGCGATTCTGCGCAGTCGCATGGGGCAGGCTTCGCCGTCCGAGGTCGGTCAGCATGCCTACCTGGTTCCCCCGGCAGCGGCCGCTGCTAACCTAAGCAGGCCATTCCCGCGTAGCTCAACGGCAGAGCATCCGACTGTTAATCGGACGGTTCCAGGTTCGAATCCCGGCGCGGGAGCCAAACGTGAGCCCCGATGGTCGGTCCAACGGCCTGCCGCGGAAGACCAGCGACTGACGCAGCCCGAGGGATAGGCTCGCGATGTGGAGGAATTGCTGGCCAAAGTTGTGCCGCTGGCTCTCGGCGCCGCTGTCAGTCCGATGGTCCTGACCGTCCAGATTTTCATCCTCGCCGGACGCGTCAAGCCACTCTTGCGTGCCTGGGTGTTCACCGCGGGTGGGGCTTTGACACTGGTGGCGTATTCGGTACTGGGTGCGACCATCCTCAAGGGCGGAGGCGCAGAGCGACACTCGGTATCCACCGCCATCATCCGGCTCGTGGCCGCCGCGTTGCTGCTACTGCTCGCGATTCGAGCGGCTCGGGCGAAGACAACCTCGTCACAGAAGTTGCTGGATCGTCTCGACAGCGCCAGCACCCTGAGCTTCCTGATTGTCGGCGTGCTGACGATGATCGCGAACTTCTCGACGCTGGTGCTCTTCCTACCGGCGATCCACGAGATCCTGCGCTCATCGGTGAGCGAGGCCGACAAGTTCCTTACCTATGCCCTGCTGTTGGCGATCACAATGATCCCGGCCCTGCTGCCGGTGGGCATTGCCACCCTGATGGGGTCGCGGGCCGACGGCATCCTCGAAGGTCTGCATCGGTTCGTCACCAAGCACACCAAACAGATCAACGTCGGAATCTGCCTACTCTTCGCAGTCCTGCTCACCTGGGGTGGAATCAAGGCGCTCTGAGGCATCTGTCAGTGGCCCGGCCGGCGACCCACGCCGTACACCTCGGACAGGTTCATCTGGGCGGCCGCCACCGCAGTCCGGATCTCGGGGTCCTGCGGGTCAACTCCAACATCGAATACGCGCTGCCAGAAAGTCTCGTCTGTGGTGGGGTCGCGCCGAGCCAACAGCCTCACGCCGAGGTTCCCCACCAACCGCACATGCTGTTGGACAAGCAGGGACTGCATGATGCGCTCTCTGACCACCTGCGGCAGGACGCCCGCATCCTGAAGTCTCAGCGCGACTATCGCCGGGGCCGATGAACGCCAGAGCGTGACCTCCAGAATTGGGTCATCCCAGGCGGCCGCGAGGACCTCGACCCAGCTGACGTCGACGGCAGCCGCCTGCGCGATCAACCGGCAATTCGTGGCCGCAATCCGTCCTTCAGGCTCGCTGTCGCACCAGGCGAGGAGCCTGTCACCCGCCGGAACAAGTGCCCGAACATCTTCGGGTAGACGTTCGAAGAACTTCACTCGGCGCCGCCTTGGGCCTGATCCTGCAACTGTCTGCGGTACGTCTCCAACTCCATCAACTCCGCCATCAACTCATTGAACTCGGATGCATCCCGCCTGGGATCGGATCGGGCAAGTCGCCCCTTCAACGGTGCGATCCGCCTTGTGACGTCCCCGGACTGCAGTTTCGCCATCACACTGTCGGCATAGATCGCGACGTCCGCCCCGGCACCCAGCGGAAGTCCCAGCACAGTCCAGCCTCGGATATCCGCCCGGACGTCGTCGTCGACGGCAGCCGCCAACACGCTGTCCAGCCACTCCCGATCAGCCGTGGACCCATCTTCGGCCGGTGGACCTACCGTCGCAACGGCCGCGAACACCGACCGGAGCCGCGGGTCCGTGAAGGCCGTCGACTCAACGGCCGCTATCCACTGCCGGACCACCTGCGGATACTGCAGCATGACTTGGATCGCCTGCGCCTCCAACCGTTGGTCGGGCGACTTGGCGCCCGCCGCCGAGGCCGCTCGGGTCGGGGGGGAGCTCTGCCGCGCAGTCCCGGCCCCGCGCGAGGCCGCCCGAACAGCCTCCCGAACGGCGTCCGGGTCCATTCCCAGCCAGCCGCCCAGGCTGGTCAGATACTCCGATCGGAGGGCCTGGTCCCGAATCGAGGAGACCAGGGGCGCGGCGTCGCGCAACGCGGCCACCCGCCCCTCGGCCGTGTCCAGGTCATGCTGATCCAGCCGGGCACGCATCGCAAACTCGAACATCGGCACCCGGGATTCCACCAGCTCCCGAACCGCCGCATCACCGCTGGCCAATCGCAACTCGCACGGATCCATCCCAGACCGTTCGACGGCGACGTAAGTCTGAGCAACGAAGGCCTGGTCGGATTCGAAGGCCCGCAGGGCCGCGCGTTGACCGGCGGCGTCGCCGTCGAAGGTGAACACCACCTCACCGCTCATCGCATCTGTATCGAGCAGGAGCCGACGCAGAACCTTGACATGGTCGGGGCCGAACGACGTGCCGCAGGTCGCGATGGCGGTGGTGACCCCCGCCAGATGGCACGCCATCACGTCGGTGTAACCCTCAACGACCACGGCCCGCTGCTGCTTGGAGATCTCTTTGCGTGCTAGGTCGATCCCGTAGAGCACATGCGACTTCTTGTAGAGCGGCGTCTCCG
>JAUPKM010000570.1 GCA_030837445.1 Actinomycetota bacterium | reverse complement strand
TTCTCCCGGCGGATCACGTTGATCAGCAGGATGGCGGCGAACAGGATCAGCCCGCCGTACTGGATGATCGTGAGCAGCAGCGTCGTTCGCGATGACTCCTCCGCCCCGCGGGCGACGAGCCAGGTGGTGATCAGGATGAAGGTCGCGGCGATGGCGAGCTGCACCCAGTTCGACGTGTCCTCCAGGCCCAGCGCGACGGTGACGGCGTTGACGGTGATCCCGGCGGCGCCGACCCCGGCCAGGACGCTGGAGAGCAGCAGCGCATACCCGCCGATCCAGCCGATGTGCGGGGCGATCGCCTTGGAGCCCCAGGTGAACACGGTGCCGGCGTCGGGTGCCGCATCGGTCAGGTGCTTGTAAGCCAGCGCCACGAAGTACATCGGAACGACCGCGATGATGAAGATCACCGGCAACTGATAGCCCGCTTGGGCGGCGCCGTGGCCCAGCGCCCCGGTCAGCGAGTAGGCCGGCGCGGTAGCCGCGAGCCCGATCGACACCGCCCCGATCAACGACACTGAGCCCTTCTTCAGGCCCTTGGACTTCAGGTCGTGCATTGGGGGATCGAGGTTTTCCTCTTCGGCCATTGGCGGATTGTGCCATGGGTCGGCCTTTGCCGCCGGACTGTTGCCCGATGCGCTCTCGGGTGTGGAGAACCATGGGGCCGACCCACATGGCGGCCCGGAATCGGGGGCAAGTTTCTCCGATCAACGTGTTCGGACGCCGCATGCGGAGCGCTTGGTTGGCCTACGATTCGCGGCATGCGCATCCTTCAGATCGGCGCCGGTGGCGTCGGATCCTCAGCCGCCCTGATCGCCGCCCGCCGAGACTTCTTCGAGCACTACCTGATTGCCGATTATGACGGCGCCCGCGCTTCGGACCTGGTCGCCCGGATCGGCGACGCCCGATTCAGCGGTATCGGGCTGGACGCCTCCAGCGAGCAGGCCGTCACCGATGCGTGCCGCGAGCACGGCATCACCCATGTGCTGAACGTGGTGGACCCCCGTTTCGTGTTGCCGATCTTCAACGGCGCGTTCGCCGCCGGCGCCGGCTATCTGGACACCGCGATGAGTCTCTCGCACCGGCACCCGGAGAAGCCCTTCGAACTGGCCCACGTCAAACTCGGAGACGACCAGTTCGCCAAGGCCGGTGAGTGGGAGGCCGCCGGACAGCTGGCCCTGGTCGGCATCGGTGTGGAGCCCGGCCTGGCCGATGTGTTCGCCCGCTACGCAGCCGATCACCTGTTCTCCGAGATCGACGAGATGGGCGTGCGCGATGCGTCCAATCTGGTGGTCGAGGGCTACGACTTCGCGCCGTCGTTCTCGATCTGGACCGTCATCGAGGAGTGCCTGAATCCGCCGGTGATCTGGGAGAAGGACCGCGGCTGGTTCACCACCGCGCCGTTCAGCGAGCCGGAGGTGTTCGACTTCCCGGACGGTATCGGTCCGGTGGAGTGCGTCAACGTCGAGCACGAAGAGGTGCTTCTGATGCCGCGGTGGGTGGACGCCAAGCGGGTCACCTTCAAGTTCGGCCTCGGTGACGAGTTCATCGAGGTGCTCAAGGTGCTCAACAAGCTGGGCCTGGACCGCACGGAACCGGTGAAGGTACGCGACGTGTCGGTGAGCCCGCGTGATGTGGTGGCAGCCTGCCTGCCCGACCCGATTGCGTTGGGGCCGAAGATGACCGGCAAGACCTGCGCCGGCCTGTGGGTGAGCGGCACCGGCAAGGACGGCAAGCCCCGTGACGTTTACCTGTACCACGTCGCTGACAACGCCTGGACCATGAAGGAGTACAAGGCGCAGGCGGTGGTGTGGCAGACGGCTATGAATCCCGTTGTCGCCCTTGAACTTCTGTCCACCGGGGCCTGGTCGGGTGCGGGCGTGCTCGGTCCGGAGGCCTTCGACGCCGTGCCGTTCCTCGATCTGCTGCGCGATGGCTACGGCCAGGAGTGGAAGATCCAGGAACGCACCCCCGCGCCCCGGTAACGCTGCGGCAACGTTCCTCATGACTCGACGCCAGTCGGCGGCGCTGTTTGTGCTGAGCCTGGCGGTGTTCATGGTGGCCATCGACGGCACCGTGATCAGCGTCGCGGTGCCGTCCATCACCGAGCAGTTGCAACCGAGCTACAACCAGATCCTCTGGATCGGCGATATTTACTCCTTCGTGCTCGCCGGCCTGCTGGTCACGATGGGTAACATCGGGGACCGGTTCGGGCGTAAGCGTCTGTTTCTGATTGCCGCCGTCTCCTTCGGCATGGCCACCGGGGCGGCGGCGATGGCGCCGACTGCGGAGTTTCTCATCACCGCCCGGGTGCTGCAGGGCGTCGCCGGCGCCGGTTTGATGCCGCCGACGCTGGCCCTGCTGCGAACCGTGTTCACCGACTCCCGGCAGCGCACCCGTGCGGTGGGGATCTGGAGCGCGAGCGGGGCCGGTGGTGCGGCGCTGGGGCCGACGGTGGCCGGACTGCTGCTGGAGCATTTCTATTGGGGTTCAGTGCTTCTGGTGAACCTGCCGGTGGTGGCGCTGATCGTGGGAGTCGGCGCCTGGGTGCTGCCCGAGGCCCGCAGCGAGTCGGACCATCCCCTGGATCCGATGTCGGTGGTCTACTCCACAGTGGGCATCCTCGGGGTGGTCTACGGGATCACCGAGTTGGCCCATGCCGGCCTGCGGTTCTGGCCGGCCTACCCGGCGATTCTGCTCGGCGGCGCACTGTTGTGGGTGTTCCTGCGCCGACAACGCCGCATGACGGTCCCACTCCTGGACATCGGGCTGTTCCGGGAGGCGAAGTTCAGCGCCGCGATCGTCGCTCAACTGCTGACGGTGTTCGCCAACGTCGGCGCGCTGTTCTTCATCCCGATCTACCTGCGTCAGGTCAGCGACTTCTCGCCGTTGCAGTCCGGGATGGCGCTGCTGCCGGACTCGCTGGTCGCCATGCTGACCGCCCCCAACACCGGCCGCCTCATCCGGCGGTGGGGGCATCGGCGGGTGTTGCTGCTCGGTCTCGGGGTGGGCGCTGCCGGCCTGGTGCTGCTCGGGCTGACCATCGGGGTGTCCTACCCGGCGATGGTGCTGCCGCTGATGATGGTCGGCTTCTCGTTCGCACTGGTGAACACCAGTGCCAACGACCTCGTCCTGACCAGCGCCAGCGAAGACCGGGTCGGTGCGGCGACCGGCATCGCCGAGACGGCCTTCGAACTGGGCAACGCGCTGGGTATCGCGATCAGCGGAAGCCTGGTGTCGATCCTGTATCTGATCGCGACCGGGACGTCGGCGAACCTGACCGCCGCGGTCGACACCGGCGGCTTCACCACCGCGATGACCGGTACTGCGGTCATCACCGGTCTGTTGATGGCGGCGACGACGATCGGGGTGGCCCGGGCGGTGCGCAAGGCCTGAAAGCCGACGCGCCGGGCGGCGGTCCGATTCAGCGGGGGAGCGGCACACCCTGATGGTGGCTGAACACGGCGTCGGGATCCCACTGCGCTTTGACGCCCTGGAGCCGGATCAGGTTGTCGCCGTAGTAGGCGTGGGCCCAGTCCTGTAACTCGGGATCGGGTCAGCCCCGCGGCGCTCGGACCTGCCGCGGCCAGGAGTCTGCGGCGGCTGAGATCAGGCATGCGTGGCAGTCAACCACCGACTTGCCGACGGTCGGCGGCCGCCCGGATAACCTGGCCAGGTGCCGTCGTTCGCCGTCCCCCACACCGATGATCAGATCGACGTGGACCCTGACGAGGCGGTCGTGATGCTGTTCCGCAACGCCTGGAACCGTGACTCGTGCGGAACTCCCGATGAGACCTACACCTTCGCCGCGCTGCGGCAGAACCCCGAGGTGCTGGACAGGCTCACCGCGCTGCTGGTGGCAGCCGATGCTGCCGAACTGCGGCTCCTGATCGGCTAATGGCCGGTATCGGCCGGTTCGCCGAACCACTTCCGGATGATCAGGTCGTAGTCGCCGTCCTCCTGCATCCGCAAGAGCGCCTCGTCGAACTGCTTGCGCAGTCCGCTGCCGTTGCGGAAGGCGATGCCGTAGTCCTCACGTTCGAAGATCGGTCCGGCGATGGCGACAGAGCCGGCACCGTCCTGGCTGAGGTAGTAACGCAAGACGGGGGAGTCGTACACCACCGCATCGACACTGTCGTTCTGCAGTCCCGCGTAGCAATCATCGATTCTGGGCATGGCCTCGAAGTCCACGCCGAGTTCAGCGAGGTAGATGGCCGAGGTGGTGCCGGCCACGGTGCATACCCGCTTGCCGAAAAGGTCCGCGGGCGAGGAGATCTTGGCGCCGAACTTCGCCACCGTGAGGTTGGCGGCCAGTGTTGCGGTGAAGTAGGCGACGAAGACGATGCCGACGGATGCCCACACCACAGCTAGGACCCGGACCGGCCAGGAGTGGACCGGCCAGGAGTGGGCCGGCGGGGATGGGACCGGCGGGGATTGTGCCGGCATCGGGTCGGCGCGCCGGCGTTGGATTTGCCGGATGAGCGCCACCGGAAGGATGACGCCAACAACAGTGACAGTCAGCCACACGAGGGTCGCCTTGGAGAACAGCAGCGACAGGAAGTCGACCAGGCCGGGCTGGGAGGGCTTCTCGAGCCCGGCGGGCACCATGATCTGCAGGCCGGCGTTGAGCGTGGGCTGGGAGAAGTCGAAGTCCTGCGAGCGCTCGGAGGTGATGGACAATCCGCCGGCCGCGGCATCGGCCGGCCCGTCGGTCACCGCTTCCAGTTGGTCGGCGACGGTGCCGAAGTCGAGATAGTTGATCGTCCAGCCGGTGCGCTTACTGATCCGGTCGAGGATGTCGATGGTGAAGCCGGACTTGACCGAGCCCTGGGTCATGACGAACGGCGCCGTATCGTGCACCGCTATCGTCACGACCCGCGGCGTGACCTGGGGATCCGAGGACGCCGACGGCGTCACCCCCGGGAGCGCCCCGATCAACGCAACAAGCAACGCCACGACGCCCACCGCAGGCCACCGAGCCCTCACCTGGCAAAGAATATGTCCGGATCGCGGCTCAGGGCGTCAAACCGGCCCGGTCAGTAGCAGGGCGTGGCGCCGGGGGTGTAGTAGGGCAGTCCGCTGGGCGAGATGCAGGGGGCTTCGCCGGGAAACGCCGGCACCACGGAAATCGGATAGTTCTGGGCGAAACCGTAACGCTCCCAGTCGGCGACACCCGCCACGGCCGCCCCCGCCACCGCCGCGTCGACGGCGGCGCCGGCGATACCCGGGGTGCACCCGCCGACACTGACGTGGCGTCCGCCGACTTCGCCGCAGATATCCGCCTGGGCGGCAGGGGCGATGGCGAACGGGATGGCGAACGGGACGGCGGCGATCGCCGCCGCGGCGAGCAGTGCGGCTCCACGTGTCTTGGTCATGCCCCGATTATCGCGGCTGTGCCGCTGTCGCGTTACTCCAGCGATGGTGCGACCCCGTTGCCGCCGATGCCGCTACTTGACGGCCACCGTCTCGCCGAAACTGTCATTGCCGTCGTTGAGCCAGCTGATCGTGCCGTTCTCGAACTCGCCGATCCAGCCGCCGTTGGCGAGCCCGGGGCCGCCACCGGTCACGGCCTCGTCGGCAACCGGCCAGCCGAGCGCGCCACCCGGGCCGCCGTTGGCGTTGTAGATCCTGAGGATCTCGCCCCGGAGGAGCTTCGCCCCGTGCTTGGGGGACTCGAAGATCGCCCCGGCGGTGAAGGCGTAGACGGTCCCCTCTCCACCGCCGTCGGCGCCGGTGACCTTCAGCGGCGCGGCAGTCGGAGCGCCGAGGCTCGCTGCGCCGCCGGCCTTCTCGTATACCGCCGCAGCCGGGCCGTCGAGGGTGACCGGTCCGATCCCGGGAGCGTCGATGGTCATGGGCTTGCCGTCGAGTGCTGGCTTGCCGTCGAGAACCGAGGAGACAGCACTGGAGGCGATGCTGCCGGCGGAGCTTGCGGCGCTCTCCGCCGCGCTGGCCGCACTGCTTGCGGCGCTGCCGGCGGCACTGGCCGCCGACGAACCGATGCTTGAGGCGCTCGACGCGATCTCCTTGCCCTTCTCGGCGGCGGTTGTGCAACCGGCGACGAGAGCGGCAGTGACGGCGGCGGTGAGGGCGGCAGTGAGGGCTGGGCCGCGGGCTGCCGCGGCGGTGCGGGTGATGCGAGCCTTCATAGTCAGTGCTTCTCCCTTAAACAGTCCATTCAGCTAAACAGTCCGTTCAGCGGTTTTTTCGACCGCAAGAGCGGCTGAACCTCGATCTGGCAGCAAATGGGCGGCGGCGCAACGGAGTTCTCCCACGTCGGGCTTTCGCTGTTCCGGATATCCGCCGGAAAACTATCGAACGGATACCGAAATACTATCGGACGGATACGAAAATTAATGCCCGGAAAGCCAGTAACCGTACGTAAGAAGGGTTACGCTCCCACCCCGGGGCGGCAATGTGGCCGCCCGGTGAGGAGCGATCATGGCATCAGCACCAGTGGCCGGGCGGGCGCCGAAACTCCCGGCAAGCAAGACCATCATCGTGCATTCCGCGGACGGCACCCGGTTGCACACCGAGGTGTTCGGGCCGGCAGGGGGCGATCCGATCGTGCTGGCCCACGGGATCACCTGTTCGCTGCGGGTCTGGCATGAGCAGATCAACGACCTCTCCCGTGACTTCCGGGTGATCGCCTACGACCATCGCGGCCACGGCCGCAGCGGGGTACCCGGGCCCAAGAACTACAGCCTCGACCACCTGGCTGCCGACCTCGACGCCGTCCTGGCGGCCACGGTGCGCCCCGGTGAGCGTGCGGTGGTGGCCGGACACTCGATGGGCGGTATCGCGATCAGTGCCTGGGCCGACCGGTTCCGTCATCGTGTGCCCGAACGGGCCGCGGCAGTCGCGCTGATCAACACCACCACCGGCGACCTGCTCGACAAGATCCAGCTGCTGCGGGTACCCGGCATGTTGCGGGCCGCGCGGGTTTCCGCCGCCCGCACCATGATCCGCTCACTGGGCGGCGCCCCACTCGTGCACGGCACACAGCCCGGCAGCCGGGCTTTCCTGCAGATGATGGCCGTCGGCACCGGCGCCAACCCGGCGATCACGAGCTTCTTGCACGACCTGTTCTCGGCCACCCCGGCCGCCGGCCGCGGGGCGTGGGCGCGGGTGCTGGTCGACGAGGTGGGCTCGCGCGAGCACATCGACTTGACCGGTCTGAATGTCCCGGCCCTGGTGATCGGCAGCACAAAGGATCGCTTGCTGCCCATGTGCCAGGCCCGCAAGATCGCCGATGCGGTGCCGCACCTGGTCGACCTGGTGGAGATGCCAGGCGGGCACTGTGCCCCGCTGGAGCATCCCGCCGAGGTCAACCGGCACCTTCGCGAGTTGGCCGTCGCTGCCGTTCCTGCGCAGCGGATCAGTTCCTAACCCCGCAGCGGATCAGTTCCTAACCCCTGAGTGTCCTAACCCCTCAGGGCGGCCGAAACCTCGGCGGCCGCCCGTCGGCCGGAGCGCACCGCGCCGTCCATGAATCCGGTCCACTCGTCGGCCGTTTCGGTGCCCGCCCAGTGCAGCGGTCCTACCTGGGTGCGCAACAGGTGGCCGAACTCGGTCCAGGAGCCCGGCGGCACCGCCGCGGTCGGGCCCCCCGGGGCGAACGTCTCGGCCCCCCAACGCTGGTCGAGATAGTCGATCGGGGTGGCGGCCTCGTCGCCGAACAGCGCGGTGAAGCACCGCAGCACCTGCTCGCGGCGCTGTTCCTCGGGCAGGGCATCGAATCCGCGCGGATCGGTGAACCCCAGCAGGATGCCCGGCCCGCCGCTTTCGGGGCTGACGTCGAAGGTGATGAAGACCGGGCCCTGATCGGAGAGCGCCTGTCCGGAAAGGCCTTTCGCGCGCCAGAACGGGGTGGGATAGGCGGCGTAGGACTTCGTCAACGCGCCCTGCGGCCAGCGCTGAGCCAGCTGCTGGTACTCGATCGGGGGGGCGGGGGCGATGTCGATGTCGAGTCGGTGGGCGGGCGGGACGGCCACGATGGCCCGGCGTGCCTCCACCACCCCGGCCGAGGACGTGACGGCGACGGCGTCATCGGACCACTCGATGCGCGACACCACCGCGCCTAGCCGGATACGGCCGCCCAGTTCGGCGGCCATCCTGGCCGACATCTCGTGACTGCCGTCCGCGAAGTGGTCCTGCTGCGCACCACCGACGGTGTCGAGCATGCGGTTCAGCCCGCCGGAGGTCTTCACGTAGCGCAGGGCGTGCAGCAGGGACACCTCGTCGGGTTCCGCACCCCAGGTGACCCGGGACACGATCGCCATCAGGTCCCGTGATCCGGCGGTCGCCCGGACCGAGCGCAACCAGCCGCCCAGGCTGACGGAGTCCAACTCGGCGGCGCGCGTGGAGTTCCACGGCGCGGTGATATCAACCGCGCGGGCAAGGCGTTCGAACTGCCACTGGATCCGGCCGATGTCGAGCAGGCCGATCACTCCCAGTTTGGGGATGGTCCCGTGATAACGGGTTACCCGGCCGCGCCAGCGGATCAGGTTGGCGCCGGCGTGGTAGGTCGGAGCGGTCTGACAGCCCAGATCGGCGGCGAGTTTGAGGACAGCGTCCTGAGTGGGGCCGACGAAGGACGCGCCGCGGTCCACCGGGACGCCCGCCAGAGTGGCCGGGCAGGTGCGGCCACCGACTCGGTCCCGGCCCTCGAGCACAACCACCTCGAATCCCTGGCCGGTCAGTTCGCGTGCCGCTGTCAATCCGGCCAGTCCCGCGCCGATCACCACCACGTCGTATGCCATGCGCCCAGTCTTCCCGACTTCGGCGCGGAAACGTACGGCGACCGCCGGTTAGCGCGCCGAAATCGCTAGGGTTCGTCGAGTGAAGGTCCTGACGGCCCTGTTCGGCCCCGCAGACGCGGTAGATAGGGCAGGCGCGTTGCGGGATGCCGGGGCGGCCGGGGTGTTCACCTTCGAAGGCCCCCACGACGTGTTCGCGCCGCTGACGCTGGCTTCGACCGTCCGTGGCCTGGATTTGATGACGAACGTCGCGATCGCATTCCCCCGCAATCCAATTCAGCTCGCACATCAGGCCTACGACCATCAGCTGCTGTCCGGGGGCCGGTTCGCCCTCGGGCTGGGCACCCAGGTGCGCACCCAGATCGAGAAACGCTACGGGGCGTCCTTCGATCGACCGGTGGCGCGGATGAGCGAGCTCGTCGGTGCCCTGCGCGCCATTTTCGCGGCCTGGCAGGACGGTGCTGCGCTGGAGTTCCGCGGCGAGTTCTACCGG
>JAUPKM010000569.1 GCA_030837445.1 Actinomycetota bacterium | reverse complement strand
TGCCGATGACCCCCTCGAATACCTTGCCGTCGGCGGGGCCGTACAGGTGGCCAAGGAGGTTGTCCAGCGAGCGGTTCTCAAAGACGACGAGGATGACGTTCTCCATCGCCTCGGACGAGTCTTGCACCATGGCGGAGTCCTCCAACGGTAGGGGTCAACCTTCAGACTATCGCCTACCGAGCGCCGCCAGAGCCCACCGGCAGGTAGCCGGAGTAGAGGAATCGGCGGGTGAGCGTGTTGACAACCGAGCGCGAGTGCTTGCCTTCGCACCGGCGAACCTCGCCACCGGTCTGGGAATCGACGGGGTCGCAGAGGTGATCGAGACGTCGGAGCAGATGTCGATCCTGATCGACCAGGGTTGGCGGTACGGCCAGGGCTACCTGTTCGGTCGGCCGAGCCCACGACCTGTATCCGTCGGGTAGTGCCGAGATCGACCCAGGGACCCAATCTGCCCCGGCGAAGCGCGATGCACCTATGACACTCTCGGAACCATGGACAAATTGAGCCTCGGGGTGGTGGCCACCTCGAGCAAACCGAATGAGTATCGGCTGCCGATCCACCCGCTGCACCTAAACCGGATCGACGCAGAACTCCGGGAGCGGATCCACCTTGAGGCCGGCTACGGCGAACGGTTCGGCATGTCGGACGCTGAGCTTGCACCGATGGTGGCGGGAATGCAGCCGCGGGCCGAGATCCTCGCCGCCAGCGACATCGTGCTCTTGCCCAAACCGGAACTGGTCGATGTGGCGAGCATGAGAGCCGGGCAAGTGCTGTGGGGTTGGCCTCATGTGGTGCAGAACGAGGCCATCACCGACGTGGCGATCGAACGCCGGCTCACCCTGATCGCCTGGGAGGCTATGAACCGGTGGACTCCGTCGGGCGCGTTCGCCGTCCATGTCTTCCACATGAACAACGAACTCGCAGGCTATTGCTCCGTGCTGCACGCCATGACGCTGATCGGGTCCAGCGGACACTACGGACGCCCGTTGACTGCGGTTGTTGTGGGTTTCGGCAATACCGCTCGGGGTGCCATCACAGCCCTGCAGGCCATGGGGATCTCTGATATCACCGCCCTGACGATGCGGGACGTCCCGGCCGTCGCCTCGCCGATGCCGGCAGCGGCCCTCAAGCACCTTTACCGCACCGAAGTTGACTCAACTGGCACCACGGTACAAACCCTCGAGGGCCGGGTGTCCGCCGCCGAGTTCCTTGCCGGCCACGACCTTGTCGTCAACTGTGTGCTGCAGGACACTGATGCGCCGTTGATGTTCGTCACGACTGCGGAATTGGCAGGATTCCGGCCGGGCAGTCTGATCATCGATGTGTCCTGCGACGCGGGTATGGGCTTCGAATTCGCCCAGCCCACCAGTTTCACTCAACCAACGCTTGAGGTCGGAAACGGTGTCGTCTACTACGGCGTCGACCACAGCCCCTCCTACCTATGGAACAGTGCAACCTGGGTTATCAGCGAAGCATTGCTGCCCTACCTCCCGACAGTGATGGCAGGTCCGGCCGCCTGGGATCGAGACCGCACCATTCGGTCCGCGATTGAGATCCGCGAAGGGGTTGTCCAGAACCCTCGATTGCTGTCCTTCCAGGGCAGATCCGCGCAATATCCGCACCTGCGAGTCGGTCGAAGCTGACCTGCGACTGCCCGCCTGCTGTCAACTCGCACTAGGGTTGCCGCTGCAGTGATCGGGAGTCGAAACCGGTCGGAGGGGATCACCCTTGTCACCCTTGCTGGAGATAGTGGGGCGCACGCTGGCGTTTGCGCTGGGAGCGGCGCTGTTCTTCGCCACCACGACTACCGTCGTCCAGAGCATGCTTGCGCCACGCGCGACACACTCCTGGCTACTGGGCCTGCCCAGCAAATTGACCCGGGCCGTATACGAGTTCTTCCTCCGCCGCCGACGGACCTACGCAGCGCGGGATTCACTGCTGTCGACGAAGGCCCCGACCACGATTCTCGTACAGCTGTTGGCCGTGATGATGAGTTACCTCATCGCCGTGACCTTGATGCTGGTAGCGGTCGGACGCGCCGGGATCTGGCGCTCGCTGTATCAGGCCGGCTCGGCCCTGATGACCCTCGGCGTGGTGGAACCTGCAAACGGTCCCGCCATCGTCATCTCGCTGGTGGCGGCCCTGACCGGACTGGTCGTGATCGCCATTCTCATCGGCTACCTGTTGACCCTCTACGCGGCCCTCACCGCGCGCGAGAGCCGGATGGCCAAGCTTTCCCTAATTGCCGGTGAACCAGCTTGGGGTCCCGAGATCGTGGCTCGGAGCTACCTGCTGGACGATCGAAAGCTGGAAGGGATGGACATCGAAGCCTGGATCGACTGGTCCAGCGATGTCCGGATGGCCCAGACCAGCAGTTCCGTGCTGAGTCACTTCCGTTCTTCCGGTCCGGGAAGGAGCTGGGTCATCTCGCTGTTGGCGGTACTCGACGCCTCCGCGCTTTACCTGACCACGATTCGCGGCGAATTCGAAGACGAGTCCTCCCTACTCAGACTGGTGGCAGAGGGTTCCGAGACGATGGCGATTCTGCGCGTCAGCCAGTCGTACGTCAGCCGCGGGCGCGCCTCAGGTCGACCAGGCGCAGGGAAACTCGCCGAGATCACACTTCCGACGGCACATGCCGGCGAGAACGCGGTGATTTCCGCTATCGCCGCGGATGCCACCAGGGCGCACGGCACACGAGCCCGGAAGCGGGGCGTCCGGGATGCCGAGGCCGCCGCGGGTATCACCCGGGCAGAATGGGATGTCGCGTGCGACGTCCTGCAGCGGGCGGGCGTTGGGCTCGTTGACGATCTCGACGAGGCCTGGCGTACTTTTGCCTTCCTTCGCGCGGCCTACGCCCATAATGCGTACGCGTTGGCCGACTCCATCTATGCAGTTCGTGCCCCCTGGTCCGGGACCCGGAGCCCCGAGACGCCAACCCAGTGGCCCGCTCTCGCGGTGGACTCCACCGATAGCGAGGAAGACGGGGAAGCCGACCCATCCGACGCAGATGGTGCCGCCGGTTGAGTTCAGTTACCCGCGGAATGTGACCACCGAGTCGGGTTAGCGACCCGTTGACGCGGAGTGCATTTCGTACCTAGGCTCCAGAGGTCGCGAGGAATGGGGTTGCTGATGGAACCCTTGAGCGTGCTTACCGCGATAGTGGTGGCGACCGCAACGGCCGCGGCCACGCCGCTGACGGATGGCACGGCCACGAATGCCCCGGCCATCTCACCAGCAGCCTCTACCGCGGTAGCGCTCCCATCGGCTGACCGAGTCGCCTCGCTGGCACCCGCCTCAGATTGGCCCGCCTGGGCCACTCTCGGACCGAGTCCCGGCCAGATCCGCCGCGTCGCGGCGACCGGCAGCGACACCTCGGGCACTGGCTCGGTCACTGCGCCCTTCCGAACCGTCCAACGTGCCGTTGACCTGTCGAACCCGGGCGACGAGGTCCTGATCGCCGCCGGTGACTACCCCGGCGAGGTCCGAGTGCGGGAACCGCGGATCACTCTGCGCGGGTCGCTGGCGGGCAACAAGCCACATATAGTCGTGCCCAACCAGTCGGAGTCGTCAGACGAGATCGCGCTGCAGATCGATCCGGACGCCGACGGGACACGGATCATCGGCCTGGACGTCGAGGGCGGTTCGTACTACGCGTTGTCCTGTGAGACGAAATGGGACTGGGGCGATCCCAATGACCGCAGCGGCGCCACGAACCTCGTCATCGCCTACAACGATTTGCATCATTCCGGACGCGACGCGGTCAAGATCAAACCAAACTGCGACGACGTACTGCTCGCCAACAACTCGATCCACGACACCGGACAGCGCGATGACAGCAACGCCGAGGGCATCGACAACGTCAACGGAGATCGGATGACGGTGCTGGACAACCACTTGGCCGATATCGCCACCACCGGTCTCTACTTCAAAGGTGGTGCCGCGGATGTACGAGTGGAGCGAAACCTGATCGAGCGGGTTGGGCAGGGTGTCAGCCCGGATTCGGCCGGGGCCGGGATTCTCGTCGGGTTCGATACCGACACCGACTACTTCGATCGTGCCCAGAATCCGGGGATGTACGAGGCTGTGCGGGGCCGGGTTGTGAACAACATCATCGATGGCACCACGATGACCGGGATCGGGGTGTACGCCGCCAGGGACTCGCTGATCGCGCACAACACGATTCGCAATTGCTGCCGCGACTATCACGCCGGAATTGCCTTCGGAATCAGCCTGCAAAGTTGGATGGAAGACGGGCTTCGGCCGGCGAGTCGCAACGTCACCGTCTGGGGCAACCTCGTCGGCGTCCGCAGTTCGCGGGGAGAGGATTTCGGGTCGGCGATCCGTTACCTATTCGAGCCTTCGCTGGGTGCGCTCTCGGCCTACGACGGCATGCCCGCCATGGACTACAACGTCTATTCGGCAGCAACCCCACCGGTGCGATTCTCCGACGGACGCCCGACCTCGGAGTACGAGGGCACAGGGCTCTCCGGCTGGACGGCACACACGGGCGCGGATCGGCATTCGTTGGCTCGCCCCTTCACGCTGGATACCTCCTGGCTGTCGGATGTCCAGTTGCCGGTGCTGCCGGGTGGGCGATACGCATTGGACCGGGACTTCTTCGGTCGACCGCGTTCTGCGTCGCCGATGGCCGGGGCGGTCGAAGGGCCCCAAGTGAATCCGACCGGTCCGCCGGGCGCGCCCGGCGGCCTGACTGCCACTGCCGGTGACTCGCGCGCCACTCTGCACTGGACAGCGTCGGCCGTGAATCCTTCCGATGCCGTGGCGTCGTATTCCGTGCAGGAAGTGGGAGGGACAGGTGGTTGCTCCGTGGCCGGGACAGCTGCGCCGCTGGGCTGCACAGTGACCGGTCTTGTCAACGCCGGCAGATACACCTTCACGGTTCGAGCGGAATCTGCCAGAGGCTTCGGACTCGGTGAGGCAGCCACGGTTTCGGTCGTCCCCAATGGGCCGCCACCAGCGCCGGCGAAGCCGACTCTGACGGCCGGCGACCAATCGATCACTGTATCGTGGCCGCAGGTGCTGTTTCCGCATGGTGGCACCTTGACTCGCTACACAGCCACCGCGGGTCCAGGTGGCGGCACCTGTTGGGTGGCGGCGACCGCGACCTCCTGCACCATCCGCAGGCTGACCAACGGGAGGTCGTACAGCGTTGTTGTCGTGGCCACATCGGCGGCGGCCAGGTCGTCGGCAGCGAGTCCCGCGGCTGACGTCCAACTGCCGTCCACGCCGGCAATCGACAATCGTTGGCGTCAACTTGGCGGCGCCACCGGGATCCTCGGTGGCCGCTCGGGTCCGGAGCTGGTGGGTCCGTTGGGATCCCGCCTACAACACTTCGTGCGTGGCGCCATCTACTGGTCCCCGTCTTCCGGCGCCCACGAGTTGGCCGGAGCCATCCGAGCCCGCTACACGGTTCTACCGGCGCGCAACCTGGGCGGTCTGGGATTGCCCACATCCGGCGAGACTGCCGGCCCCGTCCGTGGGTCCCGGGTCAGCAGTTTTCAGCGAGGCGCCATCTACTGGTCGCCCGCCACCGGCGCACACGAGGTCTACGGGGCGATTCGCGGCCGCTACGTCACACTTAGTCGCGCACAGCGGCTCCGACTGCGGCTCCCGACCACGGGTGAATATTCGACTGCCCGTGGGCGGGCAAACAATTTTCAGGGCGGCAGGATTACGTGGACGCCAGCCGGGACCCGCGTGACATTTGTCTGACAACTGCGCCAAGCCGGACTCAAAAGAGTTCCGGGAGACGGTTCGGTCCGACGGTTCTAGAGTGGGATCCGACTGGTACAACCTCGAACGAAAAGGTGCGGGTGCCATGCCAAAACCGAGCCAATCCGCGGATGCTGTCGTCGTGCAGGCAGCGCGGTTCCGTGTGTTCAGCCTGATTGCCGTTGCGGCCGCGCTGGCGGGTGTTGGACTAGGTGCAGTGGAGTCCCTCTGGGGGATTTCAATCGCCGCGGGGGCAACGGCCGTTCTAGTCCTGCTGACCTATCTTTGGAGCCGCGGCTCACCCAAGCGCACCGTCACCGGCATGCGGATCAGCCTCTACGGAGCCACCTTGGGGTTGGCGATCATGTCCTTCTTCGAATTGCCCGACGCCTCCACGTTGCCGTTCTTCATGGCCATCATCGTGCTCGCGGGGTCCTACCTACTGGGTGTGCGCGCCTCGTTGTGGCTGACAGTCCTCGCTTCGCTGAGCGTTGTGGTCTGTTACGTGGGCTTCGCCTGGGCCGCCGCCAGAGGTCTGGTCCCCGACACCGGATACGCAGTCATCGGGGTGGCGGATGCCACTGAGCTTCTCACGATGGCCCTTCGCCGAGTGCTGTTCCTCTTCGCGGTGTTCGGAGTGGCTCGAGCTGCACGTCGCACGCTGGACAACCAGTTGGCAGTCGTGGCAGATCGCGAGGAAACGATCGAGGTTCAGTCAGCCGAGTTGCGCACCAGCCAGCAGCACTTTCTCACGTTGGCCCAAGGAGTTCCGGTCGGGATCCTGGAGACCGATTTCGACAGCAGGGCGGAGTTCGTCAATCGTGCATGGTGTGAATTGGCATCGGTTCCGGAGGAGAAGTCGCTCGGCCGTGGCTGGATGGATAGCGTCGAACCAGACGACCTGTTTCCGTTGCTGCAGGTAATGTCGAGCCCTCCTGAGGCACACGAGTCGAGCCATCCGCAGGAGTTGTCCGATCACATCTTCCGGATCCGCCGCCCCGACGGAGATATGCGCTGGGTGACCGGTCGAGTCGCACCGCTACTGGCCGAGGACGGCTCCGTGAAGGGCCACATAACCGCCGCTATCGATGTCACGTCCCAACGCAACGCGTCCGAGCAGTTGGAGTACCTGGCGACCCACGATCCGATGACCGGAATTCTGAACCGCAGCGCCTTCGAACTCGAAGCTGGGTCTGC
>JAUPKM010000568.1 GCA_030837445.1 Actinomycetota bacterium | reverse complement strand
GCGCCAGGCCGAGAACGGTTCTGGTGTCAGCCGGGTCGATCACACCGTCGTCCCACAACCGGGCCGTCGCGTAGTAGGGGTTGCCCTGCTCCTCGTACTGGGCGCGGATCGGCGCCTTGAAAGCCTCCGTCTCCTCAGCAGTCATGTCGGCGCGCACCGTGGCCAGCACCGAGGCGGCCTGTTCCCCGCCCATCACCGAGATTCGGGCGTTGGGCCACATCCACAGGAAGCGGGGCGAGTACGCACGGCCGCACATCGAGTAGTTTCCGGCGCCGTAGGACCCACCGATGACGACAGTGAACTTCGGTACCCGGGCGCAGGCCACCGCGGTGACCATCTTCGCACCGTGCTTGGCGATCCCGCCGGCCTCGTATTCACGACCGACCATGAAGCCGGTGATGTTCTGCAGGAACACCAACGGGATGCTGCGCTTGTCGCACAACTGGATGAAATGCGCTCCCTTGAGCGCGGATTCGCCGAAAAGCACACCGTTGTTCGCGATGATTCCGACCGGGTGACCGTGAATCCGCGCGAACCCGGTGACCAGGGTCGCGCCGTATTCGGTCTTGAACTCGGCGAACTCGCCACCGTCGATGATGCGGGTGATCACCTCGTGCACGTCATAGGGCACCCGGGCATCGACCGGGACGACGTCGTACAACTCGCTCTGGTCGGCGATCGGATCGACGGTGGACCGGACGTCCCACGGGGCGGACGGCCGCGGTCCGAGGGTGGCGACGATGTTCCGGACGATGCGCAACGCATCCCCGTCATCGACGGCGAGGTGGTCGACGACACCGGAGGTTTTGGCGTGCAGGTCGCCCCCACCGAGGTCCTCGGCTGTCACCACCTCGCCGGTGGCCGCCTTCACCAGCGGCGGCCCGCCCAGGAAGATGGTGCCCTGGTTACGGACGATGACCGTCTCGTCGCTCATCGCGGGCACGTAGGCACCGCCGGCGGTGCAGGACCCGAGCACCGCTGCGATCTGCGGGATACCCGCCGCGCTCAGCCGGGCCTGGTTGTAGAAGATGCGGCCGAAATGATCGCGGTCGGGGAACACCTCGTCCTGGCGGGGCAGAAAGGCCCCGCCGGAGTCGACCAGGTAGATGCACGGGAGCCGGTTCTGAGCGGCGATCTCCTGAGCGCGCAGGTGCTTCTTGACCGTCACCGGGTAGTAGGTGCCGCCCTTGACGGTGGGATCGTTGGCGACGATCACGCACTCCCGACCCGACACCCGGCCGATACCGGTGATGATCCCCGCCGCGGGGCAGTCGCCCCCGTACAGGCCGTCGGCAGCCAGCGGGGCGATCTCCAACAGCGGACTGCCTGGGTCGAGAAGACCGTCGACCCGGTCGCGGGGCAACAGTTTGCCGCGCTCGACGTGGCGGTCGCGAGAGCGCTGCGACCCGCCGAGCGCCGCGGCGGCCAACTTCTCACGCAGCTGAGCGACGAGGTGCAGGTGCGCCTCGCGGTTGGCGGCGGCTGATGCCATCGAAGTCCCTTGGTTAATCACGACTAACTGATGTTAGGTTAGTGAAGATTAACTCAGTTCGTCCAGTGGGTGCCCCGGAGGTCCGGCATGACCGATTCGACGGCGCCGATCCGGCGCGGTTCGCAAGCGGCCGCACCGCACCCCGGGCGGGAGAAGCAGAAGTCCGACCGCCGCGCCCAGTTGCTCGCCGCCGCTGCCTCGCTGATGGCCGAGCGGGGTTACCTCGCAGTACGTCTGGAGGACATCGGCGCTGCCGCCGGTATCAGCGGACCGGCCATCTACCGGCACTTCCCCGGCAAGGAGGCGCTGCTGGTGGAGTTGCTCGTGGGTATCAGCACCCGATTGCTGGACGGGGCTCGGGAGGTGGTGGCCGCCGAAAGCGTTGAAGCCTCTGAAGCACAGTCGGCCCTCGACAGGCTGATCGAGTTCCACCTCGACTTCGCCCTGACCGAGCCGGACCTGATCCGGATCCAGGATCGCGATCTGGCCAGCCTGCCGGTCGTCGCGCAACGGCAGGTTCGACGTGCGCAGCGCAGCTACGTCGAGACCTGGGTCGGGGTACTGACCCGGCTCCACGCCGACCTCGCCGAGGACGACGCCCGGGTAATGGCGCACGCCGTGTTCGGGCTGATGAACTCGACGGCGCACAGCATAAAGTCCGCCGGAGCCCGCTCGACCGAACACTCACGCGATGTCCTGCGAGCCATGACCCGGGCGGCGCTGGCGCCACCAGCACCAGATAATGAGCGGCGCCAGTACCAGTAACGTCGGCCACCCACCGGCCGCCCGGCCGACATCCCTAAACACCTCTCAGGGAACACCCCGTCTGCGCGGGTAGCCTGCTGGTCGTGAGGACGGCATGAGCGAACCGCGCCAGTGGTCGGACCCGACCGGGGCGTCGGGGTATCCGGCAAACACCGATCCCGCCTATTCGGGTCAGTATTGGGCTCCGGGCTACTCGGGCCAGAACTACGGCGGTCAGCAGTACGGCGGTCAGAACTACGGCGCACCGCTGACCCAGCCGACCCAGCAACTGCCCACCTACTGGCAGCCGGGCTACCAGGCCGGCCCGCCGCCGCCTCCACAGCCGCCGAAGTCGCCGCGCTGGCTCTGGATCGTCGCTGCCGCAGCGCTGCTGCTGGTCGCCGGACTTGTTCTTGCACTGGTCATCGTCAGTAATTCCTCGCGGGAGTCCACCACGGTGGCGCCGGCGAACCCGACTACCACCTCTTCCCGGACGACCACCCCGACCCAGGCGCCCACGACCACACGTGCCCCGCGGCCGACGGTCACCATCCTGCCGGGTCCGTCGACCACCCGCCCCGGCACCACCGAACCGACCACCCCGGGCAGCCCCGACCAGACCACGTCGCCCACCGAAACCGAGACCGTTGTCTACAGCGTCAGCGGCGAGGGCCGCGCCATCAACATCACCTATGTCGACACCGGCGGGATCATGCAGACCGAGTTCAACGTCGCGCTGCCGTGGAGCAAGGAGGTCAGCCTCTCTGCGCCGGCCAAGACCTCAGCCAGCGTCGCGGTGGTCAATGTGGGGCGTGACGTCACCTGCAGCGTCGCGGTCAACGGGAATCAGGTGCGTCAGCGCACCGGTCGCGGGCTGACGATCTGCTCGGGACTCGGCTAACCCGCAGCGCCGCCGGATATCGCTGACGCACGCCGGTCCGGCACCCGCACAGCGAGCATCCCGAACAGACCCACGGCAAGAACGACCAGAATTCCGGCCAACCATGCACGGTCGGAGTCGAACATGTCGACGAACACGAAGAACAACCATGGCGCCAACGGAGCAGCGGCCCGGCCCGTCATGGTGTATAGGCCGAAGCTGACCCCTTCCTTGCCGTCCCCCGTCATCCGGAGCAGCAGCGTCCGGGCCGCGGACTGGGTTGGTCCGACGAACAGGCACAGCAGGAGCCCGCACACCCAGAAGGCGGCCGGGCCGGAGGTGGCCATCAGCGCCGCCCCGACGACGATGAGCGATGTCAGCGAACAGATCAGAATCGGCTTGGCGCCGATCCTGTCATCGAGCCGGCCGCCGAGAACCGCACCGACCGCGGCCACGGTGGAGGCCACCACCCCGAAAATGAGGACATCGGCCTGCGAGATGCCGTACACGCTGACGCCGAGAACCGCGCCGAAAGCGAAGATCCCCGCCAATCCGTCCCGAAACACCGCGCTGACGATCAGGTAGTAGACCAGGTTGCGGTCACGGCGCCACTCCCCGCGCAGATCGTCGAACATCTGCCGATAGCCGGCCAGGACACCGCCCACCGGCGGCGCGGGTTCGGCACCGTCGGCCAGCCGGTGCGCGGTGAACAGCAACGGCAGCGCCAGGATCGCCAGCCAACATGCTGCGGCGATCATCGCCGCGCGCACGTTCTGCCCGTCGGCCACCGGCAGTCCGAACAGCCCGCGGTCGGGCCCGTCGCCGCTGATGAAGCCGAAGTAGATGATGAGCAGGAGCAGGACGCTGCCGGTATAGCCCGCGGCCCAGCCCAGCCCGGAGATGCGGCCGGCGGTCTGCGGGGTGGACAGCTGCCGGAGCATGGCGTTGTACGGCACGCTGGCCAGGTCGCCGCACGCCGCCGTCAACGCCAGTAGCGTCAGGCCGGCCGCCAGGTAGCGGGGGTCGGCCCGGATCAGGCTCATCGACGCGGTGAAGCCGACTGCCAGCACGGTGAGCAGCACCAGCGCCACCCGCCGTCGCTGCGGGGCCTGCACCCAGACACCGACCAGCGGCGCCAGCAGGGCGACCACCACGCCCGCGATCGTGAGGGTGCGGCCCAGCCAACTCGCCGCCGACGTGGGGCCTGTCATCCCTTCCGCCACCGTGCCGGTCAGGTACACCGAGAACACGAACGTCGCCACGATCGCGTTCAGACCGGTGGACCCGCAGTCCCAGAGCGCCCAGGCGGCGACCCGGCGCTTCTGCACCCCTGCGCCGTCCCGGCGCTTCTGCACCCCTGCGCCGACCCGGCGATGGGGCACACCGGGCCCGCTCATGCCGGTCACCCTATCCCTACGATGTCGGCATGCCAGTCCCCGCGCCTTGCCCCGACAGTCGAGCCGTCGTCACCGGTGCCTCCCAGGGCATCGGCGAGGCCCTGGCCCACGAACTCGCCGCCCGCGGCCATCACCTGATCATCACCGCGCGCCGCGCCGAGGTGCTCGAGCAGGTGGCGGCCCGGATCACCGAACGGCACGGGGTGACGGTCGAGGTCCGCCCGGTGGACCTGGCCGATCCGCAGCAGCGGGCCGGTCTGGCCGACGAACTGGCCGGCCGGGACATCTCGATCCTGTGCGCCAACGCGGGTACCGCGACCTTCGGCCCGGTGGCCAAGCTGGATCCGGCCGGCGAGAAGGCGCAGGTGCAACTCAATGTCCTCGGTGTGCACGACCTCGTCCTCGCGGTGCTGCCGGGCATGCTGGCGCGTCGCGCCGGCGGCATTCTGATCTCGGGGTCGGCCGCGGGCAACTCGCCGATCCCCAACAACGCCACCTACGCGGCCAGCAAGGCGTTCGCGAACACGTTCAGCGAGTCGCTGCGCGGCGAACTGAAGGGCTCCGGAGTGCACGTCACGCTGTTGGCGCCGGGACCGGTGCGAACCGAGATCCCCGACCCCGCCGAGGCCTCGCTGGTGGACCGGCTGATCCCGGACTTTCTGTGGATCTCGGTCGAGCACACCGCCCAGCTGTCGCTGGACGGCCTGGCGCACAACAAGATGCGCGTCGTTCCCGGGCTGACGTCGAAGGCGATGTCGGTGGCCAGCGGCTATGCGCCGCGGGCCATCGTCACCCCGATCGTCGGCTTGGTCTACAAGAAGCTGGGCGGCGGCTAACCGGTACTGGCGTACAGGTTTTTGGCGGTCGGTGAGGTCGGCACCGTCTGCGGGTCGGGGTAGGTGCCCAACGCACGGTCAGCCAGGCCGGGGGTGGTGACGGCGAACCAGTAGTGCTCGTTCTTGAAGTGATGCAACCGGTGGTTGCGGTACATCGTCCGGTAGAACCAGGTCTTCGGCTTGTAGTCGGTGTGCACCAGGTAGTGGCTCCACTCGTAGACGACACCGATCGCGAACAGCGTCACCAGGAACGTCAGCCCCAAGCCGGTGCGCGGAATGAACACGAAGGCCACCACCAAGGCCGCGGCGAACGCGCCGGCCAGCGACTGCAGTGGGATGAAGATCAGCCGGGTGATCCGCGGGTCGGCGTGATGTTCACGGTGCTTGCGGGCCAGCACCGGGTCGATCATCACACCGGCGATCCGCCGCGGCCGCCAGTGCAGGATGAAAACGTGAATCATCCACTCCACGAAGGGAAACACCGCCAACACCACAACCGGGGCCACCGCATCGCTCCACTGCCAGTCACCGACGGCGAGTCGGGCCGCAACCGCACCGAGGAACGCAGTGACGAGCAGCCAGGGTGTCGGGTGGCGCCAGAACTCGCGGGCCGCGTCGGCCAGCGTCATCCCGCGGCGTTTGGTTTGGGTCATTGCTCCTCCTGTTTTCCCAGATCCGCAAGGACGTTCAATGCGGCATTCAGCGCGTGAGTGGCAGGTTCCAGTAACTGGCGTGCGGTGTCCTCGGCGGCGACCGGATCGCCATCGGCGATGGCCCGCGCGACGGATCGGTAGGCCGCGCTGTGACCCACCTCGGCGGCCATCATGGTGGCCAGCGCGGGCAGCGCCGGTTCGTAGGCGGCGCGCAGGGTGTTGAACATCAGTCGGAAGACGATGGAGTCGGCGCCGTCGACGACGTGATCCCAGAATGTCAGCGCGTGCCGTTGTTGCCCCACCGGGTCGGCGTCGGTCTCGAGATCCCGGATCGACTGCTCGAGCAGGTCGGCCAGGCCCGGCAGACGTCGGCGGGCCGCGAGTTCGGCCACCTTGGGCCCGTTGTGCAGCCTGGCCTCCAGAATGCTGCGCGCCACCGCGACATCGAGGCCGGTGTCGCGCAGCAGCAGCCTCGGCAGCAGATCGAGACCGGCATGCCGGCGGAAGTCGCGCACGGTGGTGGCGTCACCCTGGCGCACCTCGACCAGGCCGGCCGCGGCTACCCGCTTGAGAGCCTCCCGGACCGCGGGCCGCGACACCCCGAGGACCTCGGCGAGGCGGCGTTCGCTGGGCAGCGACTCCCCCGGCTGCATCTGACCGCTGAGCACCTCATCGAGAATCTGCTCGAAAACCTCTTCGGGTACCGAGCGTCGACTCACGGGCTGTAGGGCCATGGACGCAGCATGCCCGGCTAGAGGTCAGAGGTCAAGTGGTCAGACCAATGGCCCACCGGGACTTACCGGCGCCGGCGACCCGTCCCGAAGATGCTGCGGCCGATCTCGCGCCCGATGACCGTGCCGGCCGACCGCATCGCGCTCTTGAACGCGGGGTTGTCCATCATCTTCTCCAGCATTCCGGGTTCGGCCTTCTCCACCCGCGTCGGCATCGGCGGGAGGTCCAGACCGGTGGGCAGGATCGGCGGCAGATCGACGGGCTCACCGATCGCCGCCTCGGCGGGCGGTGGAGCCATCCGGGCGGCCAGCATCTCGTATGCCGACTCCCGGTCCACGGTGGGCCCGTACTTGAGGAACAACGGACTCGACTGCGCCGCCGCCTTGATGTAATCCGGCCCGATACTGGCCATCAGCGACCGCGGGGAGCGCAGCCGCGCCCAGGCCACCGGTGTCGGGGCACCCCGTTCGGAGAGCACCGTCACGATGGCCTCGCCGATACCGAGTGAGGTCAGATCCGTCGCCAGGTCGTAGACGTCGGTCTTGGGGTAGGTCCGCACCGTCTTGGCCAGCGCCTGCTGGTCATCGGGGGTGAACGCGCGCAGCGCGTGCTGGACTCGGGCACCCAACTGGGACAGCACCGCGTTGGGCACGTCGGTGGGCAGCTGGGTGCAGAAGAAGACACCGACACCCTTTGAGCGGATCAGCTTGACGGTCTGCTCGACCTGCGCCAGGAACGCCTTGGAGGCGTCCTTGAACAGCAGATGCGCTTCGTCGAAGAAGAAGACCAGCTTGGGCTTGTCGATGTCACCGACCTCGGGCAGGTAGCTGAACAGATCCGCCAGCACCCACATCAGGAAGGTGGAGAACATCACCGGCCGCGTCGCCTGGTCGCCGAGTTCGAACAAGGTGATGACGCCGCGACCCTGGCTGTCGTTGCGCAGCAGGTCTTGTGGGTCCAGCTCGGGTTCACCGAAGAAGGTGTCCCCACCCTCGGCCTCGAGGTTGATCAAGGCACGCAAGATCACCCCGGCGGTCTGGCTGGACACCGCGCCGATCGACTTGAGTTGCGCTTTGCCCTCGTCGGTGTTGGTCAGGAAGGCGATCAGCGAGCGGAGGTCCTTCAGGTCGAGCAACGGCAGCCCCTGCTGGTCCGCGTAATGGAAGATCAACCCGAGGCTGGATTCCTGAGTCTGGTTGAGCCCCAACACTTTCGACAGCAGGATCGGCCCGAACGCGGAGATCGTGGCGCGGACCGGCACCCCGATCCCGCCGGTGCCCAGGGAGAGGAACTCCACCGGGAACGGAGTGCCGACCCATTCATCGCCGGTGTCCTTGGCCCGCTCGGCGACCTTCTCGCCGGCCTCGCCCGGCCTGGACAAGCCGGACAGGTCACCCTTGAAGTCGGCCATCACCACTGGCACGCCGTTGGCGGACAACTGCTCGGCGATCAGCTGCAGAGTTTTGGTCTTCCCGGTGCCGGTGGCACCGGCGACCAACCCGTGCCGGTTCATCATCGCCAGCGGGATGCGGATCCGCGCGGCCGGATCGACCTCGCCGCCGACGATGACCGACCCCAGTTCCAGCGCTGCGCCGGTGGTCTGGTAGCCCGCAGCGATCTGCTGGGCGGGAGCGGCGGCCGGTTCCGTCATGGCACCCCTTTTCCTGGTGGTGGAATCCTGCATTTGGGCCGCTACGACCCTACGTGACCGGCGGGGCTTACTGTTGTTCGCTGTGCGCGATGAATTGGTATGGATCGACTGCGAGATGACCGGACTGGATATTCGATCCGACCGCCTGATCGAGATCGCCGCCCTGGTGACCGATGCCGACCTCAACGTCCTGGGCGACGGTGTCGACGTGGTGATCCACGCCGACGACGCGGCCCTGGACGGCATGGTCGAGGTGGTCGCCCGGATGCACG
>JAUPKM010000567.1 GCA_030837445.1 Actinomycetota bacterium | reverse complement strand
GCCTTGTCCACCTTGGCGGGGCGCCCGACCGCGGGCTGACCGGTGCGAATCAACTTGAACAGCACGAGGCCGCGGCGGGCGGCGAACGCCAGCGCGACGACGGTGATCAGCAGGCCCACGATCAGCCGGATCATCAACTGCGTCGACTCGTCCACTGCGTACCTCCGAGGTGATCGAACACGGTGTGGGGCATGGCTCCCCTCCGATACTACTCGCGAGTAACATCGTTGCCCAGCAAGGGGTATGGGATGTTGCGGTGCCTGGTTTGCGTCCTCCCGCCGGGCCTACCTTTGGGTTGGCTGGCGACTCGCGGTGCGGAGTCGACTGCGTTGGGCGACCGGGGGGCTAGGTAGAGTCCTGGCCATGTCTGTCGCAGCCGAACTCCGTGTCCTTGCGGATCTGGAGGCGGAGGCGATCTGGGCCATCCGGGAGACGGCCGCCGCCTTCCACCGCCCGGTTCTGCTCTACAGCATCGGCAAAGACTCGACGGTGCTGCTGCATCTGGCCCGGAAGGCATTCCATCCCGGACCGATCCCGTTTCCGGTGATGCACATCGACACCGGCTGGAAGTTCGGCGAGATGATCGCTTTCCGCGACGCCACGGCCGAGCGACTGGGCCTCGACCTGCGGGTGGTGACCAATGAGGAGGGGCGCGAGGCGCAGGTGTCGCCGTTCAGCCACGGGGCGCAGGAATACACCCGAATCATGAAGACGGTCGCGCTGCGCGCCGGCTTGGACGAAGGTGGTTTCGACATCGCGATCGGGGGCGCGCGGCGGGACGAGGAGAAGTCCCGAGCCAAGGAGCGCGTCTTCTCCTTGCGGGAGGTCGGGCACAGGTGGGAACCCCGCAAACAGCGTCCGGAATTCTGGCGAACGGTCAACTCCGCCCTGGTCGGCGGACAGACCATGAGGTCGTTCCCGATCTCCAACTGGACCGAACTCGACGTCTGGCGCTACATCGGGGCCGAGGGGCTGGACGTCGTCCCGCTCTACTTCTCGGCCGAGCGACCAGTGGTGTTCCGCGACGGTGTGCCGGTGATGGTCGACGACGATCGGTTACCGCTGGAGCCCGGTGAGGAACCGCAACTCGTCCGGGTCCGGTTCCGCACCCTCGGCTGCTACCCGCTGACCGGTGGCGTCACCGACGAGGCCACCACGGTAGAGGAACTGATGACCGAGTTGGCCGCCAGCAACCTCTCCGAACGGGCCGGCCGGATGATCGACGGCGACGGCAGCGCGTCGATGGAGCGCAAGAAGCAGGAGGGCTACTTCTAGTGAAGACCTTGATCAGGGTCGTCACCTGTGGCTCAGTCGACGACGGTAAGAGCACCCTGCTCGGGCGGCTGCTCAGTGAAACCGACAGCCTGCCCTCAGATCAGGTCGAGGCGGCCCGCCACACCAGACGCCCGGGCTCTGCGGTCCCGGTCGGCGAGATCGACTTCTCGCTCGTCACCGACGGGTTGGAGGCCGAGCGCGACCAGGGGATCACCATCGACGTCGCCTACCGACACCTCTACCTGCCCTCGGGCCGACGGGCGATCCTGGCTGATGCGCCCGGTCACGAGCAGTACACCCGCAACATGGCGGTGGCGGCCTCGACCGCGGACGTAGCCATCCTGTTGGCGGACGCGGTCCGTGGCACCCGGGCCCAGACCCACCGCCACCTCACCGTCTGTGCCCTGATGGGGGTGCGTCACATCATTCTCGCGGTCAACAAGATGGATGGTGTCGACTACGACCAGGCCGTGTTCGACGATATCGCCGCCGAGGTTCGGGCCTCGGCCGCGCGGCACGACATTGTCGATGTGATCGAAATTCCGGTGAGCGCCCTGGGCGGGGCCAACGTGACGGCACCGAGCCCGGAACTCGCCTGGTTCACCGGTCCCACGCTGTTGGCAGCGCTGGACGGTCTGGTGGTCGAGACCCCGGCGGCAGAGGGTCTCCGCCTGCCAGTGCAGACAATCATCCGGGCGACCGACTTCCGTGGGTACGGCGGTGTGGTAGCCACCGGTACCGTGCGACCCGGTGACCCCGTGAAGGTTTCCGACAGCGGTCAAACCGCGATAGTCCGTCGGTTGGTCGGGTTGTCAGGCGACGATCCGGTGGAGTACGACGAGGTGGCTGCCGGCCAGTCGGTCGCGCTGGAACTTGACCGCGATATCGACATCACCCGCGGCGACGTGTTGGCCTCGCCCGCCGACAGTTCGACCCCGGCCGACAGGTATGCGGCGGAATTGGTGTGGCTCGGCGAGGAGCCGCTGGCGCATGGCCGGTCGTACGTACTGCGGGTCGGGCCGCTGGAGGTACCGGCCACGGTGACCCGAATCCGGCACCGGCTCGACGTCACGACCGGCGCGGAGCTGGCCGCGCGTGACCTGCGGATGAACGATGTCGGGTGGGTGGAGATCGCAACCAACCGGGCGATCCCGCTGGATAGCTACCAGCGCAGCAAGGAGACGGGCGGGTTCGTCCTCTGCGATCGGGTCACCGGTGACACGTTGGCAGCTGGCCTGACCAGGTTCGCCCTGCGTCGCTCCGCCAACGTCACCGAGCATGACTTCCAGGTCGATCGCGAGTCGCGGGAGACCCTGAATGGCCATTCCGGCCAGGTGCTGTGGTTCACCGGCCTGTCTGGTTCGGGCAAGTCCACGATCGCCAACCAGGTCGAGAGCCAACTGTTCTCGCTCGGCATACGTTCCTACATCCTCGATGGCGACAGCGTCCGGCACGGGCTCAGCAAGGACCTCGGTTTCACCCCGGAGGACCGGGCGGAGAACGTCCGCCGGGTTGCCGAGGTGGCCAACCTGATGGTCGACGCCGGTCTGGTGGTGTTGGTCTGCCTGGTGTCTCCATTTAGGGGCGACCGCCGCACGGCCCGATCGCTGTTCGGCGAGGCGGACTTCCTGGAGGTGTTCGTTGACACCCCGCTGGAGGTTTGCATCGCCCGCGATCCCAAGGGTCTCTACGCGAAGAGCGCCGCTGGCAACCTGCCGAACATGTCCGGCGTCGGGCAGGACTACGAGCCGCCGACGCACCCGGACCTGCGCCTGGACGGTGTCGCGCCAGTGGCGGACTCCGTTTCGGCCGTCTTGGCGAAGCTGGGGCTCGCGGACGGCTGAGCCGTCGCCGTCGATATCCTTCCGCGCCTCCTGCGTCACGCGCATCGGCGAGGTGTCGGCGCCTCCGGCGGAATCCGCCGAATTCAGACAGATACGGCTGCGTTCGGCGGGAAGCGCCGTCTCGTGACCCTGGCGGCCAGCTGCGCCGAACCGTGGCAGCAAGCGGCAGGGAAAGCGGCACGACTGTGGCTCAAATCACAGGAATTGCCCCCCGAAGTGGAATGACGCAGGTAGTCGCACGGTTGACATTCATGAGACTTGCGTCGGGGCGACTCAAAGTAAGTGAGTAGCTCACGAAAATGACTTGCAGTCGACGCGAAGCTGCATCACACTAGCGATATCCATCTTCAGGAGGAACTCACATGACCCGTGCTGTCGGAATCGACCTCGGCACCACCAACTCCGTCGTTGCAGCCCTTGAGGGCGGCGAGCCGACGGTCATCGCAAACGCCGAAGGCGCCCGCACCACTCCCTCGATCGTGGCCTTCGCCAAGAACGGCGAAATCCTGGTCGGCGAAGTCGCGAAACGCCAAGGCGTCACCAACGTCGACCGGACGATCCGGTCGGTCAAGCGCCATATGGGTACAGACTGGTCCGTCGACATCGACGGTAAGCGGTACACGGCGCAGGAAATCTCAGCGCGCGTGCTCGGCAAACTCAAGGCCGATGCCGAGGCCTACCTCGGTGACAAGGTCAGCGACGCCGTGATCACCGTGCCCGCGTACTTCAACGATGCCCAGCGGCAGGCCACCAAGGAAGCTGGTGAGATCGCCGGCCTGAACGTGCTGCGCATCATCAACGAGCCCACCGCGGCGGCCCTCGCCTACGGCTTGGACAAGGGCGACGAGGAGCAGACGATCCTGGTCTTCGACCTCGGCGGCGGCACCTTCGACGTCTCGCTGCTGGACATCGGCGGCGGCGTAGTCGAGGTGAAGGCCACCAGTGGTGACAACCACCTCGGTGGTGACGACTGGGACCAGCGCATCGTCGACCATTTGGTCAGCACCTTCAAGAACGCCCACGGTATCGACCTGAGCAAGGACAAGATGGCGATGCAGCGGCTGCGGGAAGCTGCCGAGAAGGCCAAGATCGAGCTCTCGAGTTCGGCGCAGACCTCCATCAACCTGCCCTACATCACAGTTGACTCCGACAAGAACCCGCTGTTCCTGGACGAAACCCTCTCGCGCTCGCAGTTCGAGAAGCTCACCCAAGACCTGCTGGATCGCTGCAAGGCGCCGTTCCACCAGGTGATCAAGGATGCCGGCGTTTCGGTGTCCGCCATCGATCAGGTGGTGATGGTCGGCGGCTCCACCCGGATGCCAGCCGTGAGCGATCTGGTCAAGAACCTGACCGGCGGCAAGGAGCCCAACAAGGGTGTCAACCCGGATGAGGTCGTCGCGATCGGCGCCAGCCTGCAGGCCGGGGTTCTCAAGGGCGAGGTCAAGGATGTGCTGTTGCTCGACGTGACGCCACTGAGTCTCGGAATCGAGACCAAGGGTGGCATCATGACGAAGCTGATCGAGCGCAACACAACGATCCCGACCAAGCGGTCAGAGGTGTTCACGACCGCCGATGACAACCAGCCGAGTGTGCTCATCCAGGTCTACCAGGGCGAGCGCGAGATGGCGGCCTACAACAAGAAGCTCGGCACGTTCGAGCTGACCGGCTTGCCGCCCGCACCCCGTGGCGTCCCGCAGGTCGAGGTCACCTTCGATATCGACGCCAACGGCATCGTGCACGTCTCCGCCAAGGACCGGGGCACCGGCAAGGAGCAGTCGATGACGATCTCCGGCGGCTCCTCGCTGCCGAAGGACGATATCGAGCGGATGATGCGTGAGGCAGAGGAACATGCCGAGGAGGACAAGCGTCGACGCGAGGAGATCGAGGTTCGCAACGGAGCCGAGAGCTTGGTCTACCAGACCGAGAAGTTCCTCGCCGATAACGATGACAAAATCCCCGCGGATGCGAAGGCCAACGTCACCGAACCGTTGGCTGAGCTGAAGAAGGCGCTCGAAGGGAACGATGTCGACGCCGTCAAGTCCGCGAGCGAGAAGCTGGCGACCGCCAGCCAAGCGCTCGGGACCGCCATGTATCAGCAGGCCGCAGCGGCCGAAGGTGCTGATGGCGGTGCGGCGAGCGACAGCGCCTCCGGTGCCCCCGACGATGACGTCGTGGATGCCGAGATCGTGGACGAGGACGACAAGGACAAGAAGTGACCTCTCCCGACGAGCGCTCGGAGGAGTTCGAGCAGAACTCTGAGTCGGTGCGAATCACCGACCGGCGCCGGATCGACCCCCAAACGGGGGCGGTCCGGTCGCCGGCCGGCGCGGCACCCGGCGGAGGCGTCCCCGGGTCGTCCGCTGATCCGACGCCGGCCGACCCGGCGCCGGCCGATCCGAAGCCGCAGTCGGCGACGGCCGACCCGGCCGCGGCCGATCCGACCGCCGACGGCGGCGTCGATGCCGATGACGCCGTCACCGATGCCGCGCAACTGGTGGTCGCGGCGGCGCAGGTCGCAGAACTCACAGAGGACCTGCAGCGGCTCGCCGCCGAATACAAGAACTACCGCGACCGCACCCAGCGGGAGCTGGCCGAAGCGAGGGTTCGAGGTCGGGTGGAAGTCATCTCGGCGTTGCTGGAAACCCTCGACGACATCGACCGAGCTCGCAACCATGGCGAACTCGACGGCCCGGTGAAGGCGATGGCCGACAACCTAAACGCTGCTCTCACCAAGTTGAAGGTCGAAAGCTTCGGGGCGGTTGACGACCCGTTTGACCCGGCAATCCATGAGGCAATGACCCATGCTGAGGGAGAGGGACTCTCGCAGCCAATCTGCAGTGCGATCTACCAGCCGGGCTACCGACTGGGCGACCGGATCATCCGACCGGCGCGCGTAGGCGTAACCGAGTGACCCGAGAGGAGGGACGCTGATGAGCCAGACAGACTGGCTGGAGAAGGACTACTACTCCGACCTCGGCGTCTCCAAGGGTGCCGATGGCGCCGAGATCAAGAAGGCGTTCCGTAAACTCGCCCGAGAACTCCACCCCGACACGAACCCGGACCCGAAGGCCGAGGACAAGTTCAAGGCCGTCAGCGAGGCCTACGATGTCGTCGGCGATCCGGAGAAGCGCAAAGAGTATGACGAGCTGCGCTCGGCCATGGGCAGCGGCGGTTTCCGGTTCCCGGGCACCGGCGGTGGTGGTCAGGGCGGATCGTTCAATCCTTCCGACCTGGGGGACCTGTTCGGCCGAGCCGGCCAGGCGGCGGGCGGATTCTCCGATGCCTTCGGGGGCCTGTTCAATCGTGGCGGGGGGCAGCCTCGTGCCCGGGCCCGGCGCGGTCAGGACATCGAGTCGGATGTCAACATCTCGTTCACCGAGGCCCTCGACGGCGTCACCCTGCCACTGCGGCTGTCCTCCGAGGGTGCCTGCGGCAGCTGCCACGGCACCGGCGCGAAGGCCGGCACCACCCCGCGGGTCTGTCCAACCTGTCAGGGCACGGGTCAGACCGTTCGCAATGCCGGCGGATTCGCCCTCGGCGAGCCCTGCGATGAATGCCTGGGCCGCGGACTCGTCGTAGACGATCCCTGCATGACCTGCTTCGGTAGCGGCCGGGCGCAGAGCACCCGCACCGTCAACGCAAGGGTGCCCGCGGGCGTCAAGGACGATCAGCGGATCAGGCTGAAGGGCAAAGGGGGACCGGGGGAGAGCGGTGGCCCAGATGGTGACCTCTACATCCGGGTGCACGTCGACAAGCATCCGGTGTTCACGCGATCGGGCGACAACCTGGAGCTCGTGCTGCCGGTGACCTTCGATGAGGCTGCACTTGGCGCCCATGTGAAGGTGCCGGTGCTGGGCGGCGGGCTGGTCACGTTGAACATCCCACCCGGTACCGCGAATGGTCGGACCTTCCGGGTCCGCGGCCGCGGCGCGACCCGCCGTGACGGCACGAAGGGCGACCTGCTGGTGACGGTTCGAGTGGCCGTGCCACCGCAGTTGAACGACGCCGCCCGGGAGGCCCTGACCGCGTATCGATCCGCCCAGAGCCATGATCCGCGGGCAGACCTGATGTCCCAGTTCGGCGGCCAGCGATGACCGCTCAGCGGGTGCGGGACTTCATCCCGGAGGACGCACCCGTCTACGTGATCTCGGTGGCGGCGGAACTGGCGGGACTCCACCCGCAGACACTGCGGCAGTACGACCGGATGGGAATCGTCAGCCCGAGGCGGGCGAGCGGCCGGAACAGGCTCTACTCGATGCGGGACATCGCCCGGCTGCGGGAGGTCCAGCAACTGGCGGCTGAGGGGATGAACCTTGCTGGAATCCAACGGGTTCTCGCCCTGACCGAGGAACTGGACCTACTGCGAGCCAAGCTCGCCGAACTGACCGAGGGTCAGAACTCGACCGCCCTGGTCGTGTGGCGCCCGCAGCGGCGGCGTTGAGCGCCGGTTCCGGCGACGTCAGCCACGGCAACTCCTGAACCAAGCACGCTCACTACATTCAAACCCGAACCACGAAAGACGAGTCACACCATGGACATTGAATTCACCACCAAGAGCCAAGACGCTCTCGGCGCAGCAGTACGTCGGGCCGCCGCGAACGGGAACCCAGAGGTGGCGCCGGTACACCTGCTGGACGCGCTGCTGGGCCAGGGCGAGGGTATCGCCAGCGCCCTGCTGGACGCCGTCGGTGCCGATCGAGCGGCGATGACCACCGCAGTGAAGCGCACGATGGCGGCCCTTCCGAAGGCCTCCGGCGGCAGCGTCGGCACGCCAGGTCTGTCGCGCGCCATGTACGTGGTGCTGCAGAAGGCGCAGGACATCGCCAAGGAGCGCGGCGACGAGTTCGTCTCGACCGAGCACCTGCTGATCGGACTGGCCGCCGACGGCGGTCCAGGGGTGGCCGATCTGCTCGCCACGAACGGCGCCGGACCCGACGCGCTGATGGCCGCGTTGGCCAACGTCCGCCGGGGTGACCGGGTGCAGACCCGGGATCCGGAAGGCAGCTTCCAGGCGCTGGAGAAGTACGGCATCGACCTCACCGAACGCGCCGCCGAGGGCAAGATCGACCCGGTGATCGGCCGGGACGCGGAGATCCGCCGGGTGGTGCAGGTGTTGTCCAGGCGCACCAAGAACAACCCGGTGCTGATCGGCGAGCCGGGGGTCGGCAAGACCGCCGTGGTCGAGGGTCTTGCGCAGCGGATCGTGGACGGTGACGTCCCGGAATCGCTTCGCGGTAAGCGGCTGATTTCGCTGGACCTCAGTGGGATGCTCGCCGGCGCGAAGTACCGCGGCGAGTTCGAGGAGCGACTGAAGGCTGTGCTCGAGGAGATCAAGAACTCCGACGGTCAGATCATCACGTTCATCGACGAACTGCACACGGTGGTCGGCGCCGGCGCCAGCGGTGACAGCGCGATGGACGCAGGGAACATGCTCAAACCGATGCTCGCCCGGGGCGAACTTCGGATGGTCGGCGCGACCACGCTGGACGAGTACCGGGAGCGGATCGAGAAGGACCCAGCGCTGGAGCGGCGGTTCCAGCAGGTCTTCGTCGGCGAGCCAAGTGTGGAGGACACGATCGGCATCCTGCGCGGCATCAAGGAGAAGTACGAGGCGCACCACAAGGTCGCCATCGCTGACGCCGCGCTGGTGGCGGCGGCCACCCTGTCGGACCGGTACATCACGTCGAGGTTTCTGCCGGACAAGGCGATCGACCTGGTGGACGAGGCATCCAGCAGGCTGCGGATGGCAATTGATTCGTCGCCGGAAGAGATCGACAGCCTGCAACGACAGGTGGATCGCCTGCGGAGGGAGGAAATGGCGCTGGCGGCCGAGACCGATGCCGCCTCCAAGGCCCGGCTGAAGAAGTTGCAGGCCGACGTGGCGGACAAGGAGGAGGCGTTGCGCGGTCTGCGGGCGCGCTGGGAGCAAGAGAAGACCGGACTGGACCGAATCGGCGATCTGAAGATACGCATCGACGAGTTGCGATCGGTGGCAGAGCGAGCCCAGCGGGACGGGGACTTCGAGCAGGCGTCCCGGATCCTCTACGCCGAACTGCCCGGGCTGGAAGTGGAACTGGAGGCCGCGACCGCCGACTCCAACGCCCGCGACGGCATGGTGTCCGAGGAGGTTGGGGCCGACGATGTGGCTGAGGTCGTCTCAGCCTGGACCGGCATCCCGGCCGGCCGGATGTTGGAGGGAGAGTCCGAGAAGCTGCTGCGGATGGAGTCTTACCTGGACGCCCGGGTGATAGGCCAGGACCAGGCCGTAGCCACCGTGTCCGACGCGGTCCGAAGGTCTCGCGCCGGGATCTCGGATCCGAACCAGCCCACCGGTTCCTTCCTCTTCCTGGGACCGACTGGGGTCGGCAAGACCGAGCTGGCGAAAGCGCTGGCAGAGTTCCTGTTCGACGACGAGCGGGCGATGATCCGGATCGACATGAGTGAGTACAGCGAGAAGCATTCGGTCGCCCGGCTGGTGGGCGCGCCTCCCGGCTACGTCGGCTACGAAGAGGGCGGCCAGCTGACCGAGGCCGTCCGGCGGCGGCCCTACTCGGTTGTGCTGCTGGACGAGGTGGAGAAGGCCCATCCGGAGGTCTTCAACATCCTGCTGCAGGTGCTCGACGACGGTCGGTTGACGGACGGCCAGGGTCGCACAGTCGATTTCCGTAACGTGATCCTGATTCTCACCTCGAACCTGGGCTCGCAGTTCCTGATCGACACTGCGGTGCCGTTCGAGCGGCGCAGTGCGCAGGTGATGGAGGTGGTGCGGGCATCGTTCAAGCCGGAGTTCCTGAATCGACTGGACGATGTCGTGATGTTCCACCCGCTGACGATGGCGGAGCTGGGCTTCATCGTGGATCTGCAGCTGGCGTCGCTGCAGCGGAGATTGGACGACCGGCGGCTCACACTGGACGTCAGTGACTCTGCCCGCGGCTGGCTGGCCGAGCGCGGGTTCGACCCGGTCTACGGTGCCCGACCGCTACGGCGCTTGGTGCAGACCGCGGTCGGTGACGCCCTCGCGAAGGAGATCCTCTCCGGTGCCCTGCCAGACGGCTCACGGGTTCGGGTCGAGGCGCTGGACGGTCCTGCGTCGACCGGATTGACCATCACGCCCGAGTAGACGTTCGCGGTGCCGACAGATCGGGCATTCGCGGCCAATCCGAGCAGCGATCGGGCATAGCCGGCCATATATGGCCGGCTATGCCCGATCCATTTGGAGTTTGGCTCCGAACGCCCGATCTGCCGTTCACGGGAGGTCTCGGCAGGCAGCGACACGAGGGGTCGCTAGGGTCGCTGCCATGGCTGATATGGATGACACCGTCCGGCGACACAAGTACGAGCTGTCCGAGGACGAGATGCCCACCCGCTGGTACAACATCGTGGCGGACCTTCCGACCCCACCACCCCCGCCGCTTCACCCAGGTACGCACGAGCCGGTCGGCCCGGCAGACCTGGCTCCGCTGTTTCCGATGGCTCTCATCGAGCAGGAGGTCACGACTGAGCGCTATGTGGACATTCCGGGTGGCGTGCTGGACGTCTACCGTCAGTGGCGGCCGAGCCCGCTGTTCCGGGCCCACCGACTGGAGCAGGCCCTAGGGACCCCGGCGCGGATCTACTACAAGTACGAAGGCCTGTCACCAGCGGGTTCACACAAGCCGAATACCGCCGTCCCGCAGGCCTACTACAACGCGGCCGAGGGGGTCAAGAAACTCACCACCGAGACCGGCGCCGGCCAGTGGGGTACGGCGTTGGCCTTTGCGGCCGCCCTGTTCGGGCTCGAGTGTGAGGTGTGGCAGGTCGGGGCGTCCTACGACGCGAAGCCCTACCGGAAACTGATGATGGAGGCGTTCGGTGGGGTCGTGCACCGATCCCCGAGCGAGTTAACCGAGGCAGGTCGGCTGCTTGGGGCCGATCCGGCCAACTGGTCCGGGTCGCTGGGTATCGCCATCTCGGAGGCGGTTGAGGTCGCGGCCGGCGATCCGGAGACCAGGTACGCGCTCGGCTCGGTCCTCAACCATGTGCTGCTGCACCAGACGATCATCGGTGAGGAGGCTCTGCTGCAGATGGCCAAGGCGGAGGACACTCCGACCCTGATAGTGGGCTGCACCGGCGGCGGTTCAAACTTCGCGGGGCTGAGCTTCCCGTTCCTCCGGGAGAAGCTGGCCGGCAAGATCTCGCCGCGGATCCTGGCCGCAGAGCCGGCGTCCTGCCCGTCGCTGACGCAGGGGGTCTACGCCTACGACTTCGGTGACACGGCCGGGATGACGCCGCTGATGAAGATGCACACCCTCGGTCACGATTTCGTGCCGGACCCGATCCACGCAGGCGGGTTGCGGTACCACGGGATGGCGCCGCTGATCTCACACGTGTACGAAGAGGGGTACATGGAGGCCGAGGCGGTGCCGCAGACGGAGTGCTTCGCAGCGGCGATCAAGTTCGCCCGCACCGAGGGAATCGTGCCGGCTCCCGAACCCACCCACGCACTCGCGTTGGCGATTCGGGAAGCAGAGCGGGCGAAGGAGACCGGTGAGGAGACGGTGATCCTGACCGCACTCTGTGGCCATGGACACTTCGACCTTGCGGCCTACGACGCCTACCTGACTGGCCAGATGACCGACGAGGCTGTCAGTGCTGAGCGGTTCGCGGCGGCGTTGGAGACCGTGCCGCAGATCTGAGCCGACCTCAGGTGCCGGTGAGTTCCCGAATCCGTGGTCGGACGTCGGCAAGGTAGACGCTGGCGGCCACAATGCCGGCGATCCCGAAGATCGACATCGGGTTCCAAAGGATCAGCAGCGGGCTGGCTACCAGAATGGCCAGCCAGAGCGGCTTCGTCAGCCGCCCGATAGCGGGGAAGGCGGGTGTGGGTCGACGAATGCAGTCGACTAGGGCGAACACCGCCATTGCGGCGAGCGCCCAGCTGGCAACGGTGACGATGAGCGCGACGATTCCGGTCATGGGGTACAGGGTACGTCAGCGGTGCGGAATTGCAGCGGCGGCCGCCGGGGATATCCCCGACGACCGCCGCCTGTTCTGGAGTGCCGAGTGGCCTTACAGGCCGATCAGTTCGCGAACGAACGT
>JAUPKM010000084.1 GCA_030837445.1 Actinomycetota bacterium | reverse complement strand
TGGTCGCTGCCGCAGGGATGACCGTGGTCGAGCGACCCTACCGGGTGGAGTGGAACGCCACTGGCGAGCAATTGGCGGCGGTGCTGTCGGAGGCGCTGTCGGCCGGCGATGTGCATTCGGTGCTGGTGATCCACGTGCCGCCGGTGCGGGCGGCATCGGACGAGATCAACGAGGTACTTCACGATGCCGCGAGCACTGCTACCAAGCCATTGCTGGCAGTGCTGCCGCACTCCACCGGATTGACCGGTCGGTCGTCACTGGTGACCAACCCCGGTCCGCACGGCCTACCCGGTCCCGGTAGCGTCCCGATCTTCGGCGAGCCGGCGGCAGCGATCTCGGCGCTGACGTTAGCTGTCCAGCACTCCGCCTGGCTGCGGGAGCCGGTTGGGTCGGAATCGACGCCGGCCGGGGTTGATCCGGACACCGCCGAACTCATCATCTCTGCCCGCGTCGGTGAGTTGCTGCCGAACGAGGACGCGATGACCACCACCGGTGGACCCGAAGCCGGTGGATCCACTGGCGAGGTCGCCGGTGCGGGCGGCGATCTGGAGGGAACTCAGCCGCTGCCGCGGATCCATGTACTGGGATCGGCAGCAGTGCTCGATCAGGACACGACGGCGGAACTGCTCGGCTGCTACGGACTCGAACTCTGGCCGCATTACCCGGTCCACTCGGAGGAGGAAGCAGCCGAAATTGCGGATCGGCTCGGATATCCCGTCGTGTTGAAGACGCTGGCCCACCGGTTGGCGCACCGGGCCGACCTGGGTGGGGTGCGGCTCAGTCTGGAGAACGAGCGGTCCCTGCGGACCGCCTACCTGTCGATAGCGGCGCAGCATCCGCAGGATGTCAGGGAGGCGCTCGTGGTGCAACGGATGGCGCCGGCCGGTGTTGCCTGCCGTGCCATCACCCGCGAGGACCCGGCGTTCGGACCGGTGATGGGGTTCTCGATCGGCGGTTTCATGTCCGACCTGATCGACGACTGGACCTGGTGGATGCCACCACTGACGGGGGTAGAGGCGGCCGCGTTAGTACGGGCCCCCAAAACCGCGCCGCTGCTGTTCGGGTACCGAGGGGCCGATCACGCCGACGTGGACGCGTTGGCTGACGTACTGCACCGGGTGGCGGCACTGGCCGGTCACTTCCCGCAGATCGCCAAGTTGGAGATCAATCCGATCCTGGCCACCAGCACTGGCTGCTACCTGCTGGGCGCGCACGCGGAGTTGGCGACCGCAGTCGAGCGTCAGGAAGTTCGCCCGAGGCGGCTCTAGCCTGAGGTCGGCGCAGCGGCGACCACAGGCGACCGGCGACGGCGGTGGTGTCACTGTGTTGTCAACGCATGGCAGGATGTCCCCATGCCTGACACGCTCGCCACAGAGGACCGCCTTCGGGCGGAGATCCACCGCACCGGCTATTACCCGGACCTCGTGCTCGACTCCTTGCGCACGGCATTGGGAGGCGAGGCGATCCGGAGTTTCCTGGTGCACCACGAGGCGACCTTCGACCGAGACGAGTTGCGGCGCCACATCACGGTGCTGGCGCTGACGCATTCACGGTTGATAGTGGCGCACGTTGATGAGCATCCGCCCGAGGAAAACAGCAGCGAACCCGCGCACGCGTCCTCTTCGACCGAGGCGGTTCGGATTGACCAGATCGGCTCGGTTGTGGTGACCAGGGTGATCGCAGACCCCGCTGCCTACCTGCCGGACATGCAGCCCGCCGAGGTAGTGCTGACGCTCGGCTGGGGAGCGGTGAACCGGATCGATCTGGAGCCGGCCCGCTGCGCGGATCCCAATTGCGACGCAGACCACGGCTACAGCGGTACGTCGGCAAACGACGACTTCACCGTCCGTGTCTCCGTCGCCGCGGACGGCGCCCCAGTGGTCGCGCAGGCGCTGGATTTCGCCGCCGCCCTGTCGCAGGCCTCGGCCGGCGGCCACGCCTGACGCCGGTATCGATGGGAGCCGGCAACCCCGGCTAGCTGGACGTAGCTTCGGTCAGGAGTCTGACGGCCCGCGGGTGGCCTCTTCATGCGGCGCATCCGGGCGGCCACTTCCGAACAGGATTTCGTCCCAAGACGGGACGTCTTCCCGGCTGGTGGAGCGACGGCGTGCGGCGAGTCGGCGCGCTGCCCGACGGGACAACGGTTTGCCGCCCGGACCATTCGGATTGGGATTGACCGCCACGCTGTCGGCCCTGATACCGGCATCGTCTGAACCAGGGCCCGCGTCGGCCGGGCCGTCCGGCGCTGGTTGGGAGGCTGCCTCGGCCTCCGCGCGCGCGCGGGCAGCGCGGGCGGCCGGATGCGCCTGGTCCCAATCCGGGTTGACGGCTGTGCTGGGCACCCGGATCGCTTCGACCGCCGGGGCGTCCGTCAACCACCTGGCCGCGTCGTCGTCGGCCTCCAGGGCGCGGATCGGCACATCGAACAACCAGCTGGCACTCTCCTCGGACTGGGACACCGACGCCAGATCGCTGGCGTAACGAACCATCACCCGCCAGCGTCCGTCCGGCTCTCGCCAGGCGTCCCAGGAGGGCTCCTCTGTGACTCCGCGAGCCGCCAACCGGTGTAGCACCGACTCGGCCAAGGTTCCGCCGGCATCCACCTCGCACCGTTTCGCGAGATCTGCGACGTAGCTGCGTTCGGCCAGCACCGGAGTGGCGTACGCCTCCAATCGGTCCAGTGGCATTCCGGCCTCGGCGGCCAGCTCCGTCAGCTCGGTGCCGTGTCGTAGCCGATGCTGCACATCCCGAGGCGTCAGCGGACCGTCGACCGGCAGCCTCATTTGAAGTTGGGCAGTTGCGGGGGCCGGATCCAGCGCGTTCCGCAGCCGATCGTCAACCTTGACGCGGTACTCCGACCCGTCCTCGCCGACCAGCAGCAGGTGGCTACCGTCGCCGGCCGCTGCCACGAACTCGAGCTGTTGCATCACATCTCCCGATTCGACTCGAGTCCGGATTCGACTCGAACCGTAGTGTCGCAGATTCAGGCTCCGTCTCCGAGTACCCGCGCCAGGTAGTCGTTGCCGAACCTGCGGTCGGGGTCGACCCGGTTACGGACCCGCTGGACGTCTGCGAACCGCGGGTAGCGGGAGGCCAGGCGTTCGGCTCCGAGCGACTGGGCCGTACCCAACCGCGGTCGTGCCTCCAGTTCGGTGAGGACGGCTTCGGCGGTATCGAAGTACCGCTGGTACGGGCTGCGATGGAACACCCGTAGGCAGATGTAGACGGTTGCGCGGCCCTCCGCAGGCGCCAACCAGGCATCCTCAGCCGGCCCGGTGCGCACCAGCACGGGCAGGGTGACACGCTCCGGGCCGTCTTCGATCGCCCGTCGCACCATCGTCAGCGCCGGCCGCAGCATCGGCCGGGGGAGGGCGTATTCGAGTTCCACGAATCGCACCTTCGGAGCTGTCGGGAGAACCCGCCACCACCGGTCGGTCGTGTCCCCCGGCGGCTGAGCAGCAGCGGAGAGTCGGTTCAGCCCGGGCACGGCAGGGGGTAGTGACCGCCCCAGCCTGGCCACCCCGCCAGCGGTCGCGAAGGACCGGATCGGCCCGCTGGGCCACCTTCGGGACCTGCCGACGTGCGCGACCGGGCCGGCGCTGCGGTCGAACTGGCGCACCACTGTGCGATCGGTGTGGGGGTACCAGTCGAACTCCACCATGTCGTGATCGGAATCCCAGTCGTCGAAGGTCGACACAGTGTTCTCGAATCGGTCCGGGAAGGTGCGTGCATGCAGCAGGTAGGTCGGCACTGTGGCCAGCGTCAGGCTGGTGACGACTCCGAAGCCGCCGAGTCCAGCTTTCGCAGCCTGGAACAGGTCTCCGTCCTGAGCCGCGGCCACCGTCACCACGTCCCCATCTGCGAGCACGAGCTCCAGCGCCTGGATGCCGGCCGTCAACGACGGCGTCTGTCGGCCGCTGCCGTGCTGAGCGGTGAGGGCGGCGCCGGCGACCGTCTCCGCGCGGATGTCGCCCACTGCCGGTAACGCAAGGCCCAGTGAGTCCAGCTCGCGACACAGCTGATCAACGGTGGTGCCAGGTAGCACTCGGACTTCGGTGTCGGAAACCTGCTCGACGCCGACCATTCCGTCGCTGGTCAGCATCACTCCGGATGTCACTGCCGCGGGAGAGCAGGAGTGACCCGCGCCGACCATTCGGACCGGCAGCTCGCGGGCAGCGGCGGCCTGGACGGCCGACACGACCTCGTCGACGGAGCGCGGGGTGAGGATCCGGGTCGGCCTGGACTCCGCATTTCCGGCCCAGTTGTGCCAGCGTGCCACCGCAACCACTCCCTGCCTCAAGTCGAGTGCGGAAGCCGTGCCCTCCGCGGTGTTGTTGGCCGCCCGCCACTGCGACGGCGCCGCCCAGTCGGCAATGACGTGCCGCGGGTGCGCAGCCGGTGACCGCACGGCAGGATCATCCCATGACGTCCTACGACGCGTTGCTGCTGCTGTCGTTCGGTGGCCCTGAGGGACCCGATGACGTGGTTGACTTCCTGGCCAACGTCACCCGCGGCCGGGGGATACCCCGAGAGCGGTTGGCCGAGGTTGGCAAGCACTACCAGCATTTTGGAGGTGTGTCGCCGATCAATGCCCAGAACCGTGCGCTGATCGCCGCGCTGGGGGAGGAGTTGGGTGCACGCGGTCACTCCCTGCCCATCTACTTCGGCAACCGAAATTGGCATCCGATGCTGGCCGAGACGTTGGTCGACATGGCCGCCGATGGTGTCGGCCGGGCCCTTGTCATTCTCACCAGCGCCTACTCCTGCTACTCCGGTTGCCGGCAGTACCGAGAGAACCTGGCTGCGGCGGCGGCTGAAATCGGCCCGGCTGGACGACTGGAACTGGACAAGGTACGCGCCTACTTCGACCATCCTGGCTTCGTCGAACCGATGGTCGAACACACGTTGGCAGCGTTGGCGGAGCTGCCCAGGGTCGATGACGCGACTCGGTTGGTCTTCAGCACGCACTCCATCCCGGTGGCCTCCGCTGCCGGTAGTGGTCCACCGGGTGCCTTTGACCCGGCCGCCGGCGGCGCCTACGTCGCCCAACACCTGGCGGTGGCGGAACTCATCGCCGATACCGTCGGGGCCCGACTTGCCAGGGAATTCGACTGGGCGTTGGTCTACCAATCGCGGTCGGGGCCGCCGCAACTGCCCTGGCTGGAGCCGGACATCTCGGCGCACCTTGAGCAGATCAGCGCAGCTGGGGCGAGCGGGGCCGTGATCGTCCCGATCGGCTTCGTCAGCGATCACATGGAAGTTGTGTGGGACCTGGACACGGTGGCGGTTGCGGATGCCGAGCGGCTGGGGCTGCCGGTCGCCCGGGCTGCGACCGTAGGAACGGACCCGTTGTTCGTCTCCGGTCTGGCGGACCTGGTCGAGGAGAGGTTGATGGATACCCCGGCCTCCGACCGCCCGGCGATGACACCGCTCGGTCCCAACCCCGATGTCTGCCCGGTGGGGTGCTGCGCCAACCCGCGCGGACCGGTTCCCGCCCTCTGTGGCTCGGATCCACAGCCCCCTGCGGGAAGTGCTGGTCCGAGGCCTCCGACGGTTGATCGCCATGCCTGATCTGCCTGATCTGCTGGATCGGGACCCACGGGCGCTGCTCGCGCGGGCCCTCGCGTCGGCAACCGAGGCCGCCGAATTCCTCCTCACCCAACGTCCGCGCGACCTCCAGGTGGATGCCAAGAGCACCGCCACGGACGCGGTGACGGCGATGGATCGCGGCAGCGAAGCGCTGCTGGTGCGCCTCTTGCTGGCTGGCGGCGCCGAGGATGGCGTGCTGGGAGAGGAAGGTGCCGACCGGGCGGGTAGTTCCGGGGTGAGGTGGGTCATCGATCCGCTCGACGGCACCGTCAACTACCTGTACGGAATCCCCGAGTGGTCCGTCTGCGTTGCTGCCGAAGTCGATGGTGAGGTCGTGGCGGGCGTTGTCCACGCTCCGGCGCTGGGTCTCGTGTTCAGCGCTGCGCGGGGTTATGGGGCCCAGTGTGTAGCACTGGACGAGTCGTCCTCGTATGCGCCGAAACTCGGCTCGGAGACCCGGTTGGCCCACGCATTGGTCGGCACAGGTTTCGGTTACGACGCTGAGCGGCGCCGGCGGCAGGCGGTGGCGCTGACCCACATCGTGCCGCAGGTGCGCGATATCCGGCGTGCGGGCTCGGCTGCGATCGACCTGTGCCGGGTCGCCGAGGGTCGATACGACGGCTACTTCGAGATGGGCCTGAACCCCTGGGACCATGCTGCGGCGGCGCTGGTGGTGACCGAGGCCGGTGGCGTGGTGGGCGGTCTACCAGGTGAACCGGTCGGTGCCCGAATGACGATCGCCACCAACCCGGCGTTGTTCGGGTCACTGCAGGCGGTGGTGGCCGAGGGGATGGCGATAGCCGGCCTCTAGCAGTCCCTCGCCAACTGTCCCTTGCGGCTGGCAGGGCGTCTCAGTCGAGGCACTCCGCGAAGGCATCGGACAGCACGTCGAGGCCTTCGTTCAGCAGTTCGTCGGAGATCACCAGCGGCGGCAGGAACCGGATGACATTGCCGTAGGTGCCGGCCGTCAACATCACCACTGCCTGGGAGTGGGCGTACTTGGCCAGGTTGGCGGTCAGCTCCGGATCCGGATGGCCGGTCGCCGGATCGACGAGTTCGATTGCGATCATCGCGCCGCGGCCTCGGATCTCGCCGATCTGCGGGTACTTGTCGGCGAGCGGGGCGAGTCGGTCGAAGAAGATGGCCTCGATCTCGCGGGCACGACCGTTCAGATGGCCGGCGGCCAACTCCGTCAGGGCTCCGATTGCCGCCGCGCAGGCGACCGGGTTCCCGCCGTAGGTGCCACCGAGACCGCCGGGATGGACCGAATCCATCATCTCCGCCCGGCCGGTGACCGCGGCCAGCGGCAGTCCGCCGGCCATCCCCTTCGCCATCGTGACCAGGTCCGGCACGATGCCCTCCTGTTCGCAGGCGAAAGTGGCGCCGGTCCGACAGAAACCTGTCTGCACCTCATCGGCGATGAAGACGATGCCGTTGTCGGTGCAGAACTGGGACAGCGCGGCCAGGAAGCCCGGCGCCGGCACGATGAAGCCGCCCTCGCCTGCGATCGGCTCGATGATCAGCGCCGCTACGTTGTCTGGGCCGATCTCCCGGTCGATCCGGCGGATCGCATGGGCCGCGGCCTCCGGGCCATCCCGGCCATCCCGGAGCGGGTAGGACGGTGCGACCCGGTAGATCTCCGGGGCGAACGGGCCGAAACCGTCCTTGTAGGGCATGTTCTTGCTGGTCATCGCCATGGTCAGGTTGGTACGCCCGTGGTAGGCATGCTCGAACGCGACGACTGCGGTGCGTCGGGTCGCATGCCGGGCGATCTTGACGGCGTTCTCGACGGCTTCGGCGCCGGAGTTGAACAGCGCGGTGCGCTTCTCGAAATCGCCCGGGGTGAGGGCGTTCAGACGTTCGCAGACATCCACGTACAGCTCATAGGGAGTGACCATGAAGCAGGTATGGGTGAAGGCGCCCACCTGCTCACGGACCTTCGCGACCACTGTCGGGGCCGCGTTCCCGACGTTGGTGACCGCGATCCCGGAACCAAGGTCGATCAACGAGTTGCCGTCCGCATCGACGAGCACCCCGCCGCCGCCGGCGACCACGAAGATCGGTAGGGCGGCGCCGATCCCGGCGCTCACCGCCGCCGTTTTGCGGGCGAGCAACTCGATGGACTTCGGGCCCGGGATGTTGGTGACCATCCGCCGCTCCTGGGGCAGCGAAGGTCCGCCTTGAATCTGCGTCATGAGGCCAGGGTAGGCCAGCCGCCCCCGAATGGCCCGGCAGCACCGCCGCTGTGTTCCGGCTGCGGAGATCTATCCGGTTGCACTCGTCGATAGGCTGGCGGTATGTCTACTGACTTCCCGTTTTACATCGCCGGTCGCGCCGAGCGAGGCGCCGAGTCCCTGACTGTGACGAGCCCGTTCGACGGTGCCGTCGCCGGAACCTACACGGTGCCGACAGCCGATCAGGTGGACCGTGCAGTGCAGGCGGCGGCCGACGTGCTGGTGGAGAGCCGAGCATTGTCGGCGGCCAGTCGGGCCGCCGCTCTGGATCACATCTCCGCCCGATTGGCCGAGCGGGTCGATGAGGTCGCAGAACTCATCACCGCGGAGAACGGCAAACCGATCATGTGGGCTTGGGCGGAGGCCAACCGAGCCGTCTCGACCTTCCGGTGGGCGGCTGAGGAGGCGCGGCGGTTCTCCGGTGAGTTGATGAGGCTCGATACGGATGCCGCGGCGGCCGGACGGATGGCGGTGATCAGGCGGTTCGCGCGGGGCCCGGTATTGGGGATTTCGCCGTTCAACTTCCCGCTTAACCTGGCCGCGCACAAGGTCGCCCCGGCGATTGCCTGTGGTGCCCCGATCATCCTCAAGCCGGCGCCGAAGACTCCGCTCTCGGCGCTTCTGCTGGGACAGATCCTGGCCGAGACCGATCTACCGGAGGGATCCTGGTCGGTGCTGCCGGTGGCCGATGAGACATCTGCGGAACTGGTCACCGACCCGCGCCTGCCGGTGATCAGTTTCACCGGATCCGAACACGTCGGCGGGATCATCGCGGCGGCCGTACCGGGCAAACATGTGACCCTGGAACTGGGTGGGAATGCTGCCGCGTTGGTGATGGCGGATTGGGCCAGTGATGCAGATCTGGACTTCGCGGCTTCCCGAATCGCGACGTTCGGCAACTATCAGGCGGGGCAGTCATGCATCTCGGTGCAGCGGGTACTGGTCGACGAGGCCATCTATCATCGTTTCGTCCCGATCCTGGCGGCCAAGGTGGCCGATCTGGCGACCGGTGATCCCAGCGACCCGGCCACGGTGGTAGGTCCGATGATCAACGAGGCCGCCGCCGAGCGGGTCCAACGGTGGGTCGGTGAGGCAGTTGCCGGCGGTGGCTCGGTGCTTGTCGGCGGCGACCGGTCAGGCTCGCAGTACCCGCCCACCCTGCTCGCAGATGTCCCAGAGGATGCCAACTGCTACGCCGAGGAAGTCTTCGGGCCGGTGATGACGGTCGGGAAGTTCAGTGGCGTCGCCGCCGGGCTCGCCGAAGTCAACAACTCCCGGTTCGGGTTGCAGGCAGGCATCTTCACCCATGACCTGCAGGTGGCCTTCCGAGCACACGCCGAACTCGACGTGGGCGGCGTGGTGGTGGGGGACATACCCAGTTTCCGGGCCGACCAGATGCCCTACGGCGGCGTGAAGAACTCCGGTGACGGCCGTGAGGGGTTGGCGTCGGCGATGAAGGACTACACCGACGTCAAGGTGATGGTCCTGGTCGGCATCGACCTGTGACAGGACCGACCAGGGTCGTCATCCTCGGCTCGACCGGGTCCATCGGGACCCAGGCCCTGTCGGTGATGGCTGACCAACCCGGTCGCTTTGAAGTGGTGGGACTGGCGGCGGGCGGGGCGAACCCGGCGTTGCTGGCGGAGCAGGTGATGGCCTGGCGCCCCGAGGTCGTGGCGGTCGCCCGAGCCTCCGCCCTGCAGGATCTGCAGTTGGCCCTGTACGCGGCCGCAGCTGAGCGCGGCTACCCGCAGGGGCGGCATTCGCTGCCGCAACTGCTCGCCGGACCTGCGGCAGCCACTGAACTGGCCGGCATCGACTGTGATGTCGTGCTCAACGGAATGACCGGCTCGGTTGGGCTCGGTCCCACATTGGCAGCGCTGGCGGCCGGCCGGACGTTGGCACTTGCCAACAAGGAATCCCTGATCGTCGGCGGGCCGCTGGTGAAATCGGTGGCGGCCCCCGGCCAGATCGTACCGGTCGACTCCGAACATTCGGCGTTGGCGCAATGCCTGCTGGCGGGCAGTCGTGCGGAGGTGGCGGCGTTGGTGCTGACCGCCTCCGGTGGACCATTCCGTGACCTGCCGGCCGACGCCTTGTCCGATGTGACGCCGGGTCAGGCGCTGGCGCATCCCACCTGGGCGATGGGCCCGGTGGTCACGATCAATTCAGCCACGATGGTGAACAAGGGTCTCGAGGTGATCGAGGCGCACCTGCTGTTCGATGTCCCGTTCGAGGACATCGAAGTGGTGGTCCACCCTCAGTCAGTCGTGCACTCGATGGTCAGGTTCACCGACGGTTCCACGATCGCTCAGGCAAGC
>JAUPKM010000566.1 GCA_030837445.1 Actinomycetota bacterium | reverse complement strand
GGTGCGCCATTGGACAGCCGCCGCACAGGTGAAGAAGATTGCGCCGACGACGAAGACCATCGCTGCGGCCGCCACCACCGAGGCGAGCAGCGGCGCGGTCAGCATGCTCATCAGGGCGCCGAGGATGAAACCGACCGAGCCGAAGCCGAAGCCGGCCGACATCAGCTTCAGGGCGCGCCGATCGGGTCCATCGGAATGGGTCTCGACCGTGGCCGAGGATGGAAGATTCGCCTCGGTCATGCGCCGGTGTGGACATCCCGTTCGGGACCGGTCGGCACGGCCGAGGAGTCGGTCGCTGCGGCCTGGACTTCCGCGCCGGCCGGAGCTTCCCCACCGTCGACCGCTGGCTGATCGCCACCTTCGACCGCCTGCGGGCCACCTTCGACCGCGGCAGCTGGGCTCACTTCGTCCTCCGTGCGTGAGAATCCGAAGACCTTGTACATCCAGAAATCGCGCATCGGCTTCACCCGACGCTGGATCCGGTCATAACGTGCCTGCGCCTTGGCCAACTTCTCCGGTTTCCCGCCGTACCGGAACAGCGCGAAGGGGGAGTTGGGCTTCGCCAGCCGCCAGGCGCCCACCCACGCGAAGTACGGCATCCAGAGGGCCATCGCCGCGGTGAGCAGTTTGCCCTTCAACACCGTGACGGCGGTGGGGATGATCCAGAGGATCGCGAACATCAACGGTCCGACGACCCGTACCCAGGGGTCGGTCTCCGGTGGTCCAGGGGGATTGTCAGGCGCCACGACCCAGATAGTGCATCCCATCACCGCCATCGCGATCAGTACCGCGTCGGCCGACAGCCGTCCCTCGTTCTGCCAGTAGACATCCTCCAGATGCAGGATCATCGCAAATTCATCCAGCACCAAGGCCGCACCGATTCCGAACAGGACGCCGGCCAGGTGGATCCAAAGTCCGTGCCGAGGGACCGATAGCGCCATCATCCCGCCGACCAAAACGCAGATCACTCCGGGCACCATGTGATGCACGTGCAGGTCGCCGGCGGAGACATTGCCGAACGGACCCTTGCCGGAACGGATAAGCCGGGTGATGGCGCGGGTCAGGATGAAGGTCGCGACGAACGCGACGAGGGCGAGGAAGAGCGGTTGTCGCCCGGGGTTCACGATCGTTTCCAGGTACCAGTTCAGCACGGGTCACCTCCAGCGAGCGCGCCCGCGGCGGGTCGCCGCGCAGCCAACGCAATCCTACCGTCCGGGGGCGTGGCGGCACCGACGTCGAGTGCGAACAGACCAGCAGCCGCGACCACCTCCGCTGGTCTGGCCGTGGCTACGGATGGGGCTGGCCGACCTCGTCAAACTCGGCCGTCTCGAGCTGGAAGGTCGTGTGCACCACATTGTGGGACGCTCTTGCGCAGGCGCAGAGCGCGACCAGCACCTGGTTCATCTGGGCAGCGTCGGCCGTCCGTGGCAAATCGGTCAGGACATGCGCTGACAGGCTGGGGGTGCCACTGGTGATAGTCCAGACATGTAGGTCGTGTACCCGCACGACGCCCGGGATTGCCTCTAGATCCGCGCGCAGCGCGTCGACGTCCATTCCGGGCGGGGCATTCTCCATCAGCACCCCGAAAGCATCGCGCAGCAGCAACAGAGTGCGCGGGATGATCATCAGGGCGATCAGCGCAGACGCGACGGAGTCGGCCCGGGACCATCCGGTGAGGAGCACCACCAGCCCGGCGATGATCACCGCGAACGAGCCCAGCATGTCCGAGAGGACCTCCAGGAAGGCGCCCTTGACCGCTAGCGACTTGCCCTGCCCGCCGCGCAGCAGCCAGAGCCCGGCCAGGTTGGCAACGACTCCGTAGGAGGCGAACAGCATCATCAGACCCGGTTGGATATCGGCCGGCTCAGACCAGCGCTGCGCCGCCGAGTAGAGGATCCAACCGGATAGCGCCAACAGCACGAAGCCATTGATGACGGTGGCGAAGATCTCCAGCCGGAATAGCCCGAACGTGCGGTGCGATCGGGTGGGGCGGTTGGCGACTGTCACCGCGGCGGCCGCCAGACCGACGCCGAGCACGTCCGCGAACACGTGGCCGGCATCTGCCAGCAGCGCGAGGGAACCCGACAGCCACGACCCGATGAGCAGGACGATCAGGATGCTCGTGCCCAGCGCCATCACCATCAACAACCGACGCCGATAGGCGAGCCCGGCGGTCGAGGGGGGACCGTGGTTACCTCCCACTACCTGCCTCCCTGGTCTCGACGCCGGGCAGATCCGATTGGTCGAACACATCGTGGATCATGTCCATGATTCGATCCGGATACTCCAGCGGCAGCATGTGGGTGCCATGCAGGACGTGCACCACAGCGTGCGGGATCTGCTCGGCGAAGGCCACGATATCGCGCATCGAGGTCATCACGTCGAACCCGCCAGCGGCGATAGTGACGGGGACCTGAACAAATGATGGATCGAGGGGTTCATGGTCGCCGGCCGCCACCCCCAGGGTGAAGTACCACTCGAAGTCGTGTTCAAGAAAGGCCTTGATCCAGGGCAGCGTGTCGTCGGGATTCGTGTGCGGCATCATGAAGCCGCTCCACCGAAGGACATCTGCGAACGAGCGACCCTTGGGCACAGCCTTGGCCAGTGCGGTCAACGGCGCGCCAAGCAACCGACCGCTGTGGACCACTCCGCGGGCGAGGTGCCGCCGGAGCGGCTTGGGCACCATCAGTGAAGCGAAGCTCGCCTCGAACGTGCCGCCGGGGACACCGGCCAGGGCGACGATTCCGGCGACCCGGTCCGGTTCCTGCGCAGCCATCTCGAAGGCTACGTTGACCCCGATCGACCAGCCGACCAGAACTGCCCGATCCCAGCCCATCGCGTCCATCAACGCCAAGGCGTCATCGACGTGGTCGTGCACGCTGATTCGAGTCGGATCCTCCGGTCGGTCCGAGCCCAGGCCGCCGCGGTGGTTCCAGCCTGCGACATGGTAGTCCGGATGCTCGCTCAGCAATCGCGGCCATGCCTCCGGCGGTGTCCCCAGACCATTGCACACCAGCAGGGGCGGCCCGTCCGCGTCATTGGTCCAGCCGACGATGCCGGTGCCGTCGTAGCTGGTGAACCGGAAGCGCCGATAGTTCAGCAGAGGGTCCACCGTTCCATTGTGGACATCCGGCTTTGCGCTACCTTTCCCGGGTGGGTCGACAACGCACCGTGCTGATGCCCTCCTGGTTGGCGGATCCGGGCCTGCCGGGCCTGCGCGTCGCGAGGTGGGACGGATTCGACAGCGCCGCCGAGTCGGAGTTGCCGGATCAGTCCATGCTGGATCAGGTGGAGTTTTTCGTGCTGCCGTACATGGGTCCGCCCAGGGATGTCGAACTGACGGCACGAATGCCCTCGTTGCGGGTGGTACAGACCTTGACGGCGGGGGTGGACGGAGTCCCGGAACGGTTGCCGCCGGGCGTGGCGCTGTTCTCAGCTGAAGGGGTTCACGACGCGAGCACCGCCGAGCTGGCGGTCGGTCTGATGATCGCCTGTCAACGGGGCATTGACCTCGCCGCCCGCGACACCCTCGCCGGTCGGTGGCGGCACGAACGCCGCAGATCGCTGGCCGATTCCAGGGTGGTTGTCGTCGGCTGGGGTGGTGTCGGACGTGCCATCGGTCGGCGGTTGGCCGGGTTCGAGGTTGACGTCGTGCCGGTGGCCAGAACCGCTCGGGATGGAGTTCTTGGCACCGCTGAGTTGGACGGTGCACTGGCACGAGCGGACATCGTGGTGCTGGCGCTGCCGCTGACTGCAGTCACCCGAGGTCTGCTCGATGCCAGGAGGTTGGCGCTGCTACCCGACGGGTGCCTGCTGGTCAATGTCTCGCGTGGACCGGTGGTGGCCACCGAAGCCCTGACGGCCGAGGTGGTCGGGGGTCGACTCCGGGCCGCGCTGGACGTCACCGACCCCGAACCACTGCCGCCGGAGCACCCGTTGTGGCGGGCGCCCGGGGTCCTCATCACACCACATATCGGTGGGAATTCGGCGGCGTTCCCGGCTCGCGCCGAGGCCCTGGTGGCGGCCCAACTTCGCCGCTGGGTGGACGGAGCGACGCTGGTGGGGGCCGTCACGGCGGCGCCGCGGACCAACACCTGAGCGGGTCGACACTAGGGTGTCGCCATGGCTGATATGAAACCGCGCAGCAAGGTTGTGACCGAGGGTCTGGAACGGGCGGCGGCCCGCGGGATGCTTCGGGCGGTCGGCATGACCGATGCCGACTGGCCGAAAGCGCAGATCGGGGTGGCGTCCTCCTGGAATGAGATCACCCCGTGCAATCTCAGCCTCGAGCGGCTGGCGAAGGCGGCCAAGGAGGGAGTGCACTCCGCCGGTGGCTTCCCGATGCAATTCGGCACCATCTCGGTCTCGGACGGCATCTCGATGGGCCACGAGGGGATGCATTTCTCGCTGGTGTCCCGGGAGATCATCGCCGATTCGGTGGAGGCGGTGATGCAGGCCGAGCGGCTCGACGGGATGGTCACTTTCGCCGGTTGTGACAAAAGTCTGCCGGGCATGTTGATGGCGGCCGCGAGGCTCGACGTCGCGAGTGTCTTCGTGTACGCGGGGTCGATCCTGCCAGGGCGCGTGGGCGACAAGGACGTCACGATCATCGACGCATTCGAGGCGGTTGGCGCCTGCTCCCGGGGGCTGATCAGCCGGGACGAGGTTGACACCATCGAGCGGGCGATCTGTCCCGGGGAGGGTGCGTGTGGCGGGATGTACACCGCGAACACGATGGCGAGCGCGGCCGAGGCGATGGGGATGTCGCTGCCCGGATCAGCTGCACCGCCAGCCGTCGATCGGCGCCGGGACGGTATCGCAAGGGCCTCCGGCGCGGCGGTCGTTGAGCTGATCCGGTCCGGCATCACGACCCGCGACATCATCACCCGGGAGTCGATGCTGAACGCGATCGCCGTCGTGATGGCCTTCGGCGGCTCCACAAATGCCGTCCTACACCTGCTTGCGATTGCGCACGAGGCCGACGTCGAGTTGACGATGGAGGACTTCCACTCCGTCGGGTCCAAGGTGCCCCTGTTGGCCGACGTCAAACCCTTCGGGCGCTACGTGATGAGCGACGTCGATCGGGTGGGCGGGGTCCCGGTGGTGATGCGGGCGCTGCTGGATGCTGGCCTGCTCAACGGTGATTGCCTGACCGTCACCGGCCGGACTGTGGCAGAGAATCTGGCCGAGCTGGATTCCCCCGACCCTGATGGTGACATTCTGCGGGCCATCGCAACCCCGATGGACGCCAGCGGGGGAATCACGGTGCTCACTGGATCTCTCGCCCCGGAGGGCGCCGTCTGCAAGAACGCCGGGGTGCATGTGACCAAATTCGAGGGTCGGGCCCGGGTGTTCGAACGGGAACAGCCGGCGATGGCTGCGCTCGAAGATGGCACCATCACCGCCGGCGACGTGGTCGTGATCCGGTACGAGGGACCCAAAGGTGGGCCGGGAATGCGCGAGATGCTGATGATCACCGGGGCCATCAAGGGGGCGGGGCTCGGCCGCGATGTGATGTTGCTTACCGACGGGCGGTTCTCTGGCGGCACCACCGGCCTGTGCGTCGGTCACGTGGCCCCGGAGGCTGTGGACGGTGGACCGATCGCGCTGGTCGCCGACGGTGACCTGATCAGTATCGACCTGGCCGCCCGCACGCTCGAATTGCACGTGGACGAGGACGAACTGAGCCGGCGGCGGGCAGCCTGGACACCGTTGCCGCCGAGGTACACCCGCGGTGTGCTGCACAAGTACGCCCGCCTGGTCGGCTCGGCCTCCCGCGGGGCGGTCTGCGACTGAGCGTATCCGCGACCGGCCCCGGTCTGCCGTGCTGACCGCCCTTCGAGAGATCAGGTTGTCAGGGGCAGGGCCAGGGTCGGTCATCGTGTCATTCCCGGGTGGGGCTACATTGTCGGTGTGACCTTGTTTCTCGTACCCAATCCGCGCGTTGGCTAGCATCTCAGCCGCCGCGCGGACCCCTCCTTCCCTGATCGGGAACGAGGGGTTTTTCGTTGGCACCGCCCGCTCTATCCGCACCGCCCGCCCTATCCGCACCACACCTGCGAGGACCAGATGACCGGAATAGATGACGCCAACATGAACGGCGCGGCCAGCCTCATCCGATCGTTGGAGGAGGTGGGCGCGGACACCGTCTTTGGTATCCCGGGCGGCGCAATCCTGCCGGCTTACGACCCGCTGATGGACTCCACCCGACTCCGCCACATCCTGGTCCGCCATGAACAGGGCGCTGGCCACGCGGCCGAAGGGTACGCGGCGGCCTCCGGTCGCACCGGTGTCTGCATGGCGACCTCCGGCCCAGGCGCGACGAACTTGGTCACGCCGCTGGCGGACGCCTACATGGACTCGGTTCCGATCGTTGCGATCACCGGTCAGGTTCCCTCCGCCGCGATCGGGACGGACGCGTTTCAGGAGGCGGATATCCGTGGCATCACGATGCCCGTCACCAAGCACAACTTCCTGATTACCGACCCGGCGGATATTCCCCAGGCGGTGCGGGAGGCCTTCCACATTGCGAGCACGGGACGGCCGGGTCCAGTGCTGGTGGATATCAGCAAGGACGCGCTGCAGGCACCTACCACGTTCGAATGGTCCGATCGGATGGATCTGCCGGGCTACCGCCCGACAACGCGCCCACACTCCAAGCAGATCCGGGAGGCCGCGCGGATGATCCTGGCGGCGCGCAAGCCGGTCCTCTACATCGGCGGGGGTGTGATTCGATCCGGTGGCAGTCAGGAGTTGCGCCAGCTGGCCGAACTCACCGGAATCCCGGTTGTCACGACCTTGATGGCTCGGGGGGCCTTCCCGGACAGCCACCCGCTGAACCTGGGGATGCCCGGTATGCACGGCACTGTTCCCGCCGTGGCCTCGCTGCAGGCGAGTGACCTGCTGATCGCGCTCGGCACCCGGTTTGACGACCGGGTGACGGGCCGGCTGGATTCCTTTGCGCCGAACGCGCTAGTGATCCACGCAGACATTGACCCGGCGGAGATCGGCAAGAATCGCCGGGCCGATGTCCCGATTGTGGGCGACGCCAAGTTGGTGATGGCTGAACTCGTTGAGGTGCTGGCCGCTGAGCAGGCGGCCGGTCGGGTCGGTGACTACGAGGGCTGGTGGGTGACACTGGCTGACCTCAAGCGGCGGTTCCCACTCGGCTACGACGAGCCCGACGACGGCACGTTGGCGCCGCAGTACGTCATCTCTCGGCTGGGCGAGATCGCCGGTCCAGAGGCTCTCTATGTTGCCGGCGTCGGCCAGCACCAGATGTGGGCTGCCCAGTTCGTCAGCTATGAGAACCCCAACACCTGGCTCAACTCCGGGGGTCTTGGCACGATGGGCTACGCCGTCCCTGCCGCAATGGGGGCCAAAGTCGGCTGCCCAGACAAGACGGTCTGGGCCATCGACGGTGACGGTTGTTTCCAGATGACCAATCAGGAACTCGCCACCTGCACGATCAACGACATCCCAATCAAGGTGGCGCTGATCAACAATTCGTCGCTCGGGATGGTCCGGCAGTGGCAGACGTTGTTCTACAACCAGCGCTACTCTCATACGGACCTGAACTCGCACACCTTCCCCGACTTCGTCAAACTCGCCGAGGCGTATGGCTGTCACGGTCTGCGGGTTGAGAGCGCCGAGGGTGTCGATGCGGCGATCGAGAAGGCCATGGGGATGAACGACGCCCCAGTGGTGATCGATTTCCGCGTACATCGCGATGCGATGGTGTGGCCGATGGTGCCCGCCGGTACCAGCAACGATGAGATCACCATCGCCCGTGATTTGGCACCTGCCTGGGATAGAGGAGTGGAAGAGTGACAACTAGCACCCTGTCCGTACTCGTGGAGAACAAGCCTGGTGTGCTCGCGCGCATCTCGGCGTTGTTCAGCCGGCGCGGCTTCAACATCGAGTCGTTGGCGGTGGGTCCGACTGAGGATCCCGATATCTCGCGGATGACAATCGTCGTCCAGGTTGACCGGTTGCCGTTGGAGCAGGTGACGAAGCAACTGAACAAGCTTGTCAATGTCATCAAGATCGTCGAGTTGGACCCCACTGCGGCCGTCCAGCGCGAGATCGTTTTGATCAAGGTCAGCGCCACCCCGGAGACGCGGTCGGGGGTGTTGGAGATGGCTGGCATGTTCCGCTCCCGGATCGTTGACGTCGCCTCGGACTCCCTCACGATCGAGGCGACCGGGGAGCGAGGCAAACTCGAGGCGCTGCTGGCGGCGCTGCAGCCCTACGGGGTGCGGGAGCTGGTGCAATCCGGGGTAGTCGCCCTGGGTCGTGGCTCCCGGAGTATCACTGATCGCACCAAGCAGACCGCCTGATTTCACCGGCGGCTAGGCTCATCCCCAACCCGAAATCGACACAGGAGTAACCGTGGCCGACATGTTCTACGAAGACGACGCCGATCTGTCCATCATCGCCGCGAAGAAGGTGGCCGTGCTGGGCTTCGGCTCACAGGGTCATGCCCACGCTCTCAACCTGCGCGACTCCGGCGTCGACGTTCGGGTCGGATTGAAGCCGACCTCGCTGAGCGTGGCGAAGGCAGAGGCAGAGGGACTGCGGGTGGTGGATCCGGCGACCGCCTGCGCCGAGGCGGACGTGATCATGGTGCTCGTGCCCGACCCCGCACAGCGCGGCCTCTACGCGGAAGCGATCGAGTCGAACCTGACGGCGGGGAAGGCGCTGTTCTTCGCCCACGGCTTCAACATTCGCTACGGGTACATCACTCCGCCGGCGGATGTCGACGTGGCGATGGTCGCTCCAAAGGGGCCCGGACACCTCGTGCGTCGCGAATACGTCTCTGGACGTGGTGTCCCGGCGATCATCGCAGTGGAGCAGGATGCGACGGGTCAGGCGTGGGAATTGGCGCTGTCCTATGCGCGGGCCATCGGCGCGCTGCGAGCGGGTGGTATCAAGACCACCTTCACCGAGGAGACCGAGACCGACCTGTTCGGCGAGCAGGCCGTGTTGTGCGGCGGCGCGTCCGCGTTGGTGATGGCTGGTTTCGAAACTCTGGTCGAGGCTGGCTATCAGCCTGAGGTCGCCTATTTCGAGTGCCTTCACGAACTGAAACTCATCGTTGATCTGATGTACGAAGGCGGAATCGCCAAGCAGCGCTGGTCGGTGTCGGACACGGCCGAGTACGGCGACTACGTTTCCGGGCCGCGGGTCGTTGACGCACGAGTGAAGGAGAACATGAAGGCGGTGCTGGCCGATATCCAGTCGGGTGCCTTCGCCGCCCGGTTCATCGCCGACCAGGATGCGGGGGCCCCTGAGTTCGCGGCGCTCCGCGCCCAGGCGGAAGCGCACCCGATCGAGGCGACCGGTCGCGAACTCCGTGGGTTGATGAGCTGGGTCGACGCTGGCGACGACGACTACACGGAGGGCACCGCCGCTCGGTAGTTCGGCGCCAGGTCGGCCGTCCGGCGGCCGGGCATCGCCCCGCCCGAGGCGTACTGGCGGGTAACCGGAACTCAGTGTGGGCTATAGGCTATGCCCTGTTCCGGTTACCCGTCGGTAACACCTGTGTCGCGCCGAGCACCGGCCCAGCGGACCCGTGGCGGATGCGGGGGCCACCGACCCAGTCGGCCCATGGCGGATGCGGGGGCCACCGACCCAGCGGACCCGTGGCGGATCTCACGTTCGCGTGCCCGGAGTCGGCTCGGGGGCAGCGGCTAGACTGGGGATACACCCATCACCGTTCTACCGGAGCAAACTAGTGTCCAAGCCCGTTGTCCTCATTGCCGAAGAACTTTCCCCCGCGACCATTGAGGCGCTGGGACCTGATTTCGAGGTCCGACACTGTGACGGGGCAAACCGGGCCGAGTTGTTGCCGGCGATCGCCGATGTGGACGCCATCCTGATTCGATCGGCGACCAAGGTGGACGCTGAGGCGTTGGCCGCGGCCAACAACCTCAAGGTCGTCGCGCGGGCGGGTGTGGGACTGGACAATGTCGACGTCCCCGCCGCCACCCAGCAAGGGGTGATGGTCGTCAACGCGCCGACGTCCAACATCGTAAGTGCCGCCGAGCTCGCAGTGGGTCTTCTGCTTGCCAGCGCCCGCAACATTAGCCCCGCCCACCAGGCCCTGCGAAACGCAGAATGGAAGCGTTCCAAGTACAGCGGCGTGGAGTTGGCGGACAAGACCGTCGGCGTTGTCGGGCTCGGTCGCATCGGTCTGCTGGTGGCTCAGCGGCTGAGCGCTTTTGGCGTCAACCTGATTGCCTACGACCCGTTCGTGCGCCCGGCTCGCGCCGCTCAACTTGGCGTCCGGATGGTCCCCTTGGACGAGTTGCTGGCCGAGAGTGACTTCATCACAGTCCACCTCCCCAAGACCAAGGAAACCCTTGGCCTGATCGGCGACGAGGCCCTGCACAAGGTGAAGCCGACCGTTCACATCATCAACGCCGCCCGCGGCGGGATTGTCGATGAGACGGCCCTCTACGAAGCGTTGGTCGACGGTCGGGTGGCCGGAGCCGGCCTTGACGTGTACGTCAAGGAACCGTGCACGGACTCGCCGTTGTTCGGTCTCGACGCAGTGGTGGCGACCCCCCACCTGGGTGCCTCAACCGACGAGGCACAGGAGAAGGCGGGTGTCGCTGTCGCGAAATCAGTCCGCGCGGCGCTCGCTGGCGAGCTCGTCCCGGATGCGGTCAACGTCCGCGGCGGCACCATCGCCGAACCTGTCCGTCCCTACTTGGCTCTGGTCGAGAAGTTGGGTCGACTGGCCACCGCTCTCGCCTCGGCGCCCGTGTCCCGGATCGACGTCGACGTGCTCGGTGAACTCGCCGAACACGACGTCAGCATCCTCGAACTTGCCGCCGTCAAGGGGATGTTCTCGCTGCTGGTGGACGAGCCGGTGTCCTATGTGAATGCGCCGGTGCTGGCCGCCGACCGGGGCGTGCAGTCTGGCCTGAGCACGGAGGGTGAGTTCGAAGACTTCCGAGATCTGGTGCGGGTGCAGGTGTCGTGTTCTGACGGTTCCGCGCTGCGAGTGGCAGGAACCGTGACAGGTCTGCGGGACGACGAGAAACTCGTCGACATCGACGGTGCGGATGTCGACGTGCCGGTCAGCGAGCATCTGATCGTCTTCCGTTACCAGGACCGACCCGGTGTGGTCGGGACCGCTGGCCGAGTGCTCGGCGATGCCGGCATCAACATCGCGAACATGCAGGTCAGTCGGGCTGCGGGCGGCGGCGATGTGGCCATGGTGCTCAGCGTCGACTCATCCGTTTCCGATGCTGCAGTGGCAGAGATCGCCACGGCGATCGACGCCAGCCTGGCGCGCGCCGTCGACCTGCCGGCCTGAGCCGTGGCGGCAACGAAGGGCGGAGTTGGGTCGGACCCTGAGGACCACCCCGACTCCGAGCAGTTGGCACTGCTGGCGATGGAGGCCGAGACCGAGACCGGGGTCAAAGAGCACGTGGCCCAATGCGCAGCCTGTGACCGCGATCTGGCGGTCATCCGATCGCTGCTGGACTCCGAGGGCCCGGACGGTGCTGACGGCCCGAACCGGGAGTCGCCAGAATCCCAGGAGCAACCTGACTCGCCGCCGCCGGCTGCCGCCATGACGGCGATGGCAGATGCCAGCGACGGTGCCGCCCAGCCCATCCTGCAGAACCTGCCGCCCAAGGAGGCGCGTCGGCAGGCCGAGCGTCTGCTGTCGGCCCAGCGCAGCCCACGGCAGGGTCGCCAGACGTTGATGGTGATTCTGGTGGTGGTTGCGGCGATGCTGCTGGTCGGACTGCTCGCGCTGCGTTGAGGATCCGGTGCCGGCGACTGAGAGTTCAGCGCAGCACCGGCGACCGCAGCACCAACGACCGCGGCACCGGCGACCGCAGGGTCAGGCGCGCACCGCTCGGTTGACCGCGCTGACCACAGCCTTCAGGCTCGAGGTCACAATGGACGAGTCGACCCCGACACCCCACAGCACCCGGGACCCGACAGCGCACTCCAGATAACTGGCCGCCAGCGCGTCGCCGCCGGCGGAGAGCGCATGCTCGTTGTAGTCCAACACCCGCACGTCCACGCCCACCGAGTTGAGCGCGTCGCAGAAGGCTGCGATTGGGCCGTTGCCGTGGCCCACAAACTCGATCGGGTTGGCGTAGTCGGTGGCCCGAACCCGGACTGCGCTCGCTCCGTTGGCGTCAGTGGACAGTTCGTAGTCGAGTAGCGCGAACCGGCCCCAGCGGTTGGGGTCGCCGGCCAGGTACTCGTCAGCGAAGATCTCGAACATGCGATCCGCGGTCACCTCGCCACCGGCGTCGTCGGTGACGGCCTGGATGACGCCGGAGAACTCGATCTGCAGCCGCCGAGGTAGCTCCATCTTGTGCTCGGTGCGCATGATGTAGGCCACGCCGCCCTTGCCGGACTGCGAATTCACTCGGATCACGGCCTCGTAGCTGCGGCCCACGTCCTTCGGGTCGATCGGCAGGTAGGGGACCTCCCAGCGGAAGTCATCCACCGCGCAGCCGG
>JAUPKM010000565.1 GCA_030837445.1 Actinomycetota bacterium | reverse complement strand
GACGTGACGTAGGGGTAGGTGCCGTGGTCGACATCGAGCAGGGTGCCCTGCGAGCCTTCCAGCAGCACGGTCTCACCGCGCTCCAGCGCCTTGCCGAGCAGCAACCGGGTGTCGGCGATCCGGTGGGCGAAGCCCTCGGCCTGGGCCAGCAGCGCGTCGGTGATCTCGACGGGGTCGAGGGCCTTGCGGTTGTAGATCTTGACCAGCACCTGGTTCTTGAAATCCAGCGCGGCGGCGATCTTGGCCGCCAACAGCTCCGGGTCACGCACGTCGGCGACCCGGATACCGATCCGGGCGATCTTGTCCTGGTAGCACGGCCCGATGCCGCGGCCGGTGGTGCCGATCTTCTTGTTGCCCAGGTAGCGCTCGGTGACCTTGTCGATCGCCACGTGATAGGGCATCAGCAGGTGGGCGTCAGCAGAGATCAACAGCCCCGAGGTGTCCACCCCGCGCTGTTCGAGACCGGTCAACTCGGTGAGCAGCACACCCGGGTCGACGACCACCCCGTTGCCGATCACATTGGTGACCCCCGGCGTGAGGATTCCGGACGGGATCAGGTGCAGCGCGAAGTTCTCCCCCGTCGGCAGCACCACGGTGTGCCCGGCGTTGTTACCGCCCTGGTAGCGAACCACCCACTGCACCCGGCCACCGAGAAGATCGGTGGCCTTACCTTTGCCCTCGTCACCCCATTGGGCGCCGATGAGGACGATTGCCGGCATGGCATTTCTCCTGCTTAAAGTTGTTCCAGCCGGTGACACACCCTATCGGAGATGCCGTTGACGAATACCGAGATGACCGTGTTGCGGTTCGGCGACCGCACATCACCCCGCTCGCTGGCCGACCGGCCCACCGTTGCCATCGATGAAGTCAGCGCCCTCAACGACGCCCTTGACCAGGTTCTGCCCGGGGCGGGCAGGGTCGCGGTGGTGGGCTCCGACGCCGACCTGGCGGCGGTCCTGACCAGGCTGCTGCGGGTGGACCGGCTCGACGTCGAGGTCGCCCACGTCCGCGGTTTCCGCAGCGCACGCCGGGCCGGCACCGCGGCAGCCCGGCGGGTGCCGCTGATCCGCGACGACACCGGAACAGTGCTGGTCGGGGCAGCGCTGTGGCTGCCACCGGATGGGTCCACGGCCATCAGCGGCGAGGCGGTGGCCGACGACACCGTGCTCTTCGACGGCACGGCCGCCGGGGTTCGGATCGAGCCGACCGCTGCGATGCCGGGCCTTCGGGCAGCCGTACTCGGCGGCTGGCCGCGGAAGTGGCACGGCGCACGGGCGGTCCAGTTGGGAACGACCGGGGCGCAGGTGATGCGCGACGGTGTCCCCGGCCGCAGGGAGATACGCCGTTCGACGTTCTACCGGCACACCACCGGCTGGTTGCGGGTCGGCTAGGACCCGCTACCCGGACGCCGCGCTGCCGCCGCGCCGGCGCATGACGAGCAGTGCCACGGCGATCAGTGCCAGCACTCCAGAACCGGCCGCCAAGCCGAGCACAAGGCTCTTGTTGCGGTCGAACCATGACATCGACGATTCCGCGTTGACCAACTGAATCTTGTACCCGGGCAAGGGATCCTGGCCCGGAGGCTTGATACCGGGCATCAACTGGGTCTCGGTGATCTCGAACATCTGCTCGCCCTTGGGCGATTTAGCCCACTGACCCCAGGCCGGGATCTCGCCGTCGAGCAGAACCTTCTCGGCGCCCTTCATCGCGGGATCCTTTCCGAGGTCGGCCAGTGATCTGACCCGGAAGGGTTCCGACTTACCGCCGGCGTAGCTCACCTGCACGAGGGCGTTCTTCTTCGGCTTCGGCCCGGTCGGCTTCTGCGGGGGTGCCTGACCCGGGGCGGGCTGGTAACCGCCGCCGGAGAAGCTGCCGACCGACACGTTGGACGGCGGGCCCGATGCGGGGCGGGTCACCCCGGTGAAGCTGTAGACGCCCGCATTCGGCACGTCGATGGCGGCGCGCTGCATGGGCGGAATGGTGAAGGTCTGCGGGCGACCGCCGTAGTCGTAGACGACCTGCAACGGACTGGGGTAGGGATTGGTGAACACCGGCCGGTAGAACGGGTCGTAGGAGATCCACTTCGAGTTCCACGCCCGTACCGGACTACTCAAGGTCGTCCCGGTGCTGTAGGTCGAACTGGTGAATGTCGACTCGATGACGGACTGGTAGCTGCTGACTTCCTCTGTGGTGGCCTCGGTCGTCGTGACGGCGACGACGTCGGCGGCACTGGCCGTCGCCACGTCCTGCGCCGAGGCTTCACTCCGCGATGGCTGCAGCATGCCGCCGCCCCCGGACTCGCTGCCCGCCATCCCGCCGCCACCGGACTCGCTGCCCGCCATGCCGCCGCCCTCGGACTCGCTGCCCGCCATGCCGCCGCCTTCGGACTCGCTGCCCGCCATGCCGCCGCCCTCAGGCTCACCGGCATCCATACCGCCACCCTCAGGCTCACCCGCATCCATGCCACCACCGGAGGGTTCACCCTCGCCCATACCACCACCATCAGGCTCACCGGCATCCATGCCGCCGCCCTCAGGCTCACCCGCATCCATGCCACCACCGGAGGGTTCACCCTCGTCCATGCCACCACCGTCGGACTCGCCCGCGTCCATGCCGCCAGAACCCTCGTCGGAGGAATAACTGCTGCCGCCGTCGTCGTCGTACGGATCGGCAAGACTGACCGGCGCCCCGGCGAGCAGAGCCGATAGCGAGACCGCCACAGCCGCCGCCGCTGCCGCGGGCCTTTTGGTCAACTTCGCGACGCCGTCGCTTTCCATGAGGAACCTCCAGAAGTTAGGGCAGCCAAACAACTACCGATCCAAACATTCGAGCGGCCGCGCGGCAGGTGATCACGGAAATCCGTTGCATGCCCGACCCGCCGGTGCCTCGGCGCGGGTCAGAGATAGCGCCGCAGAATCCCGGCGTCCTCGGGGTACCCCAGTTGTGCAGTGACGCTGATCAGCTTGGCCAGGTGCACTTTGGGCACCCGGCGCAGTTCGTCCATCGAGTACTCGAGCCGGCCGGACTTCTTGTGCGGGCCGTACCTGTTCTGCCACACCTGCTTACCCTGACGGACGATGGTGCGGCCCAGGAAATCACCGAGCACGGCATCGTCGCCGGGATCTTCGATCCGGAAGACCACGCCGGGGTTCGCCCGGTTGGTGATCTCCTCCAGGCAGATGTCGTACCAGTAAGCCAGAGACATCACCGCCCAACCGAAGAAGTCGTACACCCCCTCGCCAGCGGTCTGGTTGTCCCAGACGAACAGGTCGACCCGGCGCCGCTCCCAGATCAGCTGGCTGCGGAATCCGATGGACCGGATCTGCTGGTTCTCGGTCGCCACCGAGTTCAGCGCGGCCAGCGGAGACCGGGCGACCAGGAACAGCTTCGCATCCTCCGGGTAGTCGGGGAGCGTGTTGCCCCACGGGCCGGCCCGACGTTTGGCGACCTGCATCCAGGAGATGACACCATCGGCGCCGACGTCCTCGTGCCGCACGTCGAGGCCGTGTTCTTTGAGCAGACTGGCCGCGAATCCGGTTCCGCAGCGGGGATGGCCCAGTCCGACGATCATCGGCGCATCACGATCACCGGCGGGGGCTCGCTGAACAGGCGTCGGCCCGACTGAAGTACACCCGGGTACCGTTGCGGGGCACCAGGACCGGCCCGGCCCGGCCCCGCGGACGTTCCGGGCGGCTGTCGACCGGTTCCAGTCGCCCCTCGCGCAGCAGGGTGTGCAGCACCGTGGTCAGTTCGCACATCGCGAAGGCCGCGCCGATACAGCGCTTCAGTCCACCACCGAACGGCACCCACGCCGAGGCTGGGGGGCGTTGCCCCAGGAACCGTTCAGGGCGGAAGTCGTCCGGATCCGGATAGCTGCCCGGATCGCGGTTGATGACATCGAGCAGCAGGACGATCCGGGTTCCGGGTTCCAGGGTGTAGTCGCCCAACCGGTAGCGGCCGGCGGTCATCCGTCCGGTGATCGGCGCCGGTGGCCAGAGCCGCAAGGTTTCGTTGATCACCGCTTCGGTGTAGCGGGTGCCCCCGTCACCGACCTCGGCGGCACCGATTGCGCCGGCCTCGGCGGTGACTCCCTGCAACGCTTCCGGGTGATGCAACAACAGATCCACCATCCAGGCCAGGGTGGTCGCCGTCGTCTCATGCCCGGCCAGGATCAGAGTGACCAGATCGTCACGAATCTGCCTGTCCGACAGGCCTTCTCCATCCTCGCCGCGGACGTCGACCAACATCCCCAGAATGCCGGCCGGCCGGCTGGGATCGGCACGGCGGGCGGCGATCAACGGAAGGACGGTGTCGTCGATCCGACGGTTCACCGCCGCCAGCCGGCCCCACATCCGTAGCCCGCCCAGCCGCCGGGCCGCATACCGAACCGGGGTTTCGTCGGACAGCGCCAGCGACAGCAGTTCCTCGAACGGCGCACCCAACCGGCCCACATCGGCCGGGTCGTCGACGCCGAACATCACCCGGACGATCACCTCCAGGGTCAGTTCGCGGGCAGCGTCGACCATCCGGATCGGCCGGCCCTGCGGCCACCGGGCCATCGCCGCGCGGGTTGCCGCCTCGATGATCGGCACGTAACTGTCGAGGACGCCGCCATGAAGTGGGGGGATCAACAGCTTGCGGCGGCGCAGGTGCTCGGGTTCCTCCTGAACGAACATCGACCGTGACCCGTAGATCGCCGCGGCCGGCCCGACACCCTCCCCGCCGAGCAGCACATCGGGTTTCGCGCTGAACACCTGCTTGGCCAGCGCGGGATCACCCACCGCCACGACGGGTCCGTAGCCCAGCACCGGCAGCCCCACCACCGGTCCCATCCGGCGAACCACTCCGGCCACCAGTTGCTGGCCGCCGAGACCGTACGCAGCGGCGTAGAGCCCACCGAAAACGTGGGTCAACCCGAGGGGGACCGGCAGTGCGGGAGCGCGCATTCCCCCACCGTGCCATACCGGCGGCCCGGGTACGGTCGGAAAAATGAGTGTCGGCCCCGTGCACCAGTCGGTGCGACCCAGCCCGGTGTTCCTGTCGCTGATCGGTATCACCGCCGCCGGCGGTGCGCTGGCCTGGCTGGCTGCCGATGCGCTCGGCCCACTCGCCCGGGTCGGTGTGTTCGTGTTCGTCATCGCCGGATGGGTGGTGTCGCTATGTCTGCACGAGTTCGGGCATGCGTACACCGCGTGGCGGTTCGGCGATCACGATGTGGCGGTCCGCGGTTACCTGACGCTCAACCCGCTGAAGTACTCCAACCCGATGCTGTCGATCGGTCTGCCCCTGCTGTTCATCGCGCTCGGGGGGATCGGCCTGCCCGGCGGGGCGGTGTACGTACGGACCGGCTTGATGACGCCGCGGCAGCGCTCCCTGGTCAGCCTGGCCGGACCGCTGGCCAACCTGATTCTCGCCGTCCTGCTGCTGGGTGCGGCAGGGCTGTTCTACGACCCGGCGCACCCGGTGTTCTGGGCCGGCGTGGCTTGCCTGGGCTTCCTCCAGGTCACCGCCCTGGCCCTGAACATGTTGCCGATCCCCGGACTGGACG
>JAUPKM010000564.1 GCA_030837445.1 Actinomycetota bacterium | reverse complement strand
CGGTGAACGTTCCACTGCGCTTCACAGACAGCTTCAGGTTCTTGCCAGCACAGCTCGGGTCGATGCCGGTGACCTTGTGGCCACCCGAGGAATTGACGCCGTAGCCGTTGCCGTGGCTGTGGCTGTGCGCGAACTGCTGCTGCACGTTGACACCGTCGGTGTCGCAGCTGCCCGTCTGGGTCAGCGTCCCGGTGGCGCCGGCCTGCAGTGTCGTGTTGGTGTCGCCAGTGACCGTCAGGGTGGTCGCGTAGACGCCGTAACCGGCAGCGGCGACGCCGAGGGCGCCCACTACAGCGACTACCTTGCGACGACCGCGACGCTTGGTGGTGATGGTGTTGTGCTTCATGCGTTCTCCTGGTGGGTGACTCAACGGGTCTTGTCGAGCGGCGGGCGGGCAGGTGCGGACGGGTATTTCAATGCGGCGACTCTGTGTGTCAAGCCCGACTAACCCATTGGGGTCACCGAGCATTGAAGTACAGTGAAACACCCGCAATTGACTGGCACAACGGGCAAAATAGTGTGTTCCGCCACTTTTGCCCGTTAGGACGATCGTGTCATCGGCCAAACGTACGACTCGCGTAGGTCCATTGGTCCATCCAGGTGGACATTTGTGCACGCAGCGTGACCGCAGGTCGGGAACTGATTCCGCCGGGTTGTGCAGCGTGTGCCTTTCAATTGCGCCCGCAGCGTCCCCGCTGCACGTGATGTCCCTCGGCGCGCGCCCGACATGCGAAGCCTTGTGCGTGTAACTCGAGTACCGGCCAGGCTAGGGTCGGGCCTGTGAGCGCAGTGGTCAAATTCCGGGGTGTCGGCGTCATGCGCTCTGGCTCCATCATTCTGGCGAATGTGAATTGGCGCGTCGAGGAGGGTCAGCGTTGGGTGGTGTTGGGGCCCAACGGAGCAGGTAAGTCCACCCTGATGAATCTGGCGTCCTCCAGAATGCATCCGAGTGTGGGTCGGGTGAGCCTGCTCGGATCCCGGCTCGGCCGGGTCGACGTGTTCGAGTTGCGCCCGCGGATCGGTCTGGCCAGTGACTCGATCGCCGATCAGGTTCCAGGAGACGAAGTGGTGCTCGATGCGGTGATGACGGCCGCATGGGCCATCACCGGACGTTGGCGCGAGAGCTATGAGGACCAGGACCTCGCCAGGGGGCAGGAGTTGCTCAGCAGTATGGGAATCGCCCACCTCGCCGAGCGGCGCTTCGATTCCCTTAGCGAAGGTGAGGCGAAGCGGGTGATCATCGCCCGGGCGCTTATGACGGATCCGGAACTCCTGCTGCTCGACGAGCCGGCCGCTGGTCTCGACCTCGGTGGCCGAGAGGAGTTGGTCGCACGGCTGTCGACGCTGGCGCAGGACCCGAAGGCGCCGGTCAGTGTGATGGTCACCCACCACGTCGAAGAGATCCCGATCGGTACCACGCATGTGATGCTGATGCGAGAGGGACGGGTGGTGGCGCAGGGGCCTATTGGCGAGACGCTCACCAGCGCCCGGCTGTCGGAATCATTCGGGATCCCACTGGAGGTCACCGAAGTCGGGCGGCGGTGGGCGGCCCGGGCCTGGTGACAAACCAGGTCGAATATGTCGGCTCCGAGGATCCCCGGGTCGCCGACTACCGGGATCTGACCGACGTCGGGTGGCGGACCAAGGTGGAGCCGGGTGCCGGCTACTTTCTTGCTGAGGGTGAGAAGGTGATCCTCCGGGCGCTGGCCGCCGGCTACCGTCCTCGCAGCGCATTGATGGCCGAGAAGTGGCTGCCTGGCCTTGCTGCGCCACTGGCCGCGCACGACGTCACAGTGCTGGTGGCCGATGAGTCGGTGTTGCGCAGCATCGTCGGTTTCCGGTTGCACCGGGGTGCGCTGGCCGCGTTCGAGCGGAAGCCGCGGCCGCCGATCGCTGACCTGATCGCTGACGCCAGCAGATTGCTACTGCTCGAGGACCTAGTTGACCACACCAACGTTGGGCTTATCGTCCGCACAGCTGCCGCCTTCGGGATCGACGCCGTATTGGTATCTCCGCGGTGCGCCGATCCCTACTATCGGCGATCGGTGAAGACCTCGATGGGTGCCGTGTTGACGATGCCCTGGACCGTCGCCGAGCCGTGGCCGGGCACGCTGACCTGGTTACGGGAGGCCGGTTTCACCCTGCTTGGCCTGACACCAGACCCGGCAGGTGTTGACATTCGCAGTTGGCACGCCGCCGAGGGCGATCGGCTGGCCCTGCTGCTCGGCACCGAAGGCGGGGGTCTGAGTGCCGAAGCACTCGCGGCGGTGGACGTCTGGCTCCGAATCCCGATGACCTCTCGGGTCGATTCACTGAACGTAGCCGCTGCCGCGGCCGTGGCCTGCTTTGCAGTGACGGGTTAGCCGGTAGCAGGCGCGGCACGGTTGCAGCCGGTGCCGAGTCCGCCGATCGCCGTGCGTTTACGGGTCAGGGCTGGCAGGGTGGCGACATGACTCTGGGCAGGTACTACCTTCTCCGGCACGGCGAGACCGACTGGAGTATCTCCGGTCAGCACACTGGCCGCACCGATATCCCGCTGACGCAGAAGGGTCGGCGGCGGGCCGCCGAGGTCCGGCCAATGCTCTCGCGGGTCAGTTTCGGATACGTGTTGTGTTCGCCACTGATGCGGGCTCGAGACACCGCCGAACTCGCAGGGCTGCATCCGGAGGACTACACCGACGATCTGTTGGAGTGGAACTACGGCGTCTACGAGGGCCGCACGACCGCCGAGATTCGTGCGGAGAAGCATGACCCGAACTGGCTCATCTGGGACGATCCGATCCCTGGCGGGGAATCCCCGGTCGACGTTGGTGTGCGTTGTCAACGGGTGCTCGATCTCGGTCAGCCATATATCGACAGCGGTCGGAACGTGGCGCTGGTGGCGCACGGACACCTACTGCGGATCTTGACCGCGACCTACCTCGGTCTGCCTGCTCGCGATGGGAGGCTGTTCCAGTTGGACGCGGGCGGTATCAGCGTGCTCGGCCACGAACGGGTCCCCGTGATCGCTGGCTGGAACATCACTCCAGACGGCCTTACGGACTGAACGGGCTAGCCGTCGCCCTTCTTGCGGCGGTGAGCGAGGCGGGCGACGCCATAGCCGATCAGGCCACCGAGGAAGCCGCCCATGGCGGTACTCAACAGTCCAAACCGGTTGATGAACGGGACCACTCCGAAGAAGAGACCGACCGCGACCGCGGCGGTACCACCGGCCACCAGAGCGACCAGCCAGGGGCTTCGTGGGCCTTTCTCGGTCGACTCGATTTCGGATCCCGCACGTGGGACCACTGCACCGGGGCCGCTGGTTGCTCCGCTGTCTTTCTGGCTGCTGCCCGTGCCGGGGGCGGCGTTCATCGCCTCGACCTCGCGTAGTAGGCGGGCAATATCGTCGTCGGCCATGGGTTCATCATGCCGGTCGGATTTGCCCGGCTGCGAGTCGGGCGTACCCTGGTGCGATGTCCGCAAATCTCACGGCGAGGATCGCCGCCGGGCTGGCGACCGGCGCACTGGTCGCCGGATGTGCGGCCGTCACCGTTTCCAACGGCGGCGACACCCACGCTCCGACGGTCCCGGGATCGACGGCCGGGGCACAGTCTGGTGGCACGGACCACAGCGGTAGCCCAGCGCAGGCTGGTGCTGCGGCGACGCACTCGGCGGTCGCGGTGCCCGCACTGGTGGCGGGTCCCGGTGAGCAGCTACTGACGCTCCCACTGCCGGGCGGCAGCTACACGCCGAATCCGCCCGCGGGCAGTACGGATGACTATCGCTGCTTCGTGCTCGACCTACCGGCCACCTCTTCCGGCTTCGCCACGGGTGTGCAGCTCGTGCCCGGCAACCCTGCCGTCACCCATCACGGGATCCTGTATCAGGCGTATCCCGAGCAAGTCGCTGCCGCGCAGGAACTTGACGACGAGGACCCGGGGGAGGGCTATCAGTGCTTCGGCGGGTCCCAACTCCCGAGCCGTGGCAATCCGATCAGCAGCCTCGACGATTCCGACTGGTTGTATGCGTGGGCTCCGGGCGGCAAGGCGTCGGGCTACCCCGCCGGCTACGGCGTGCCGGTGCCTGTGGGCGGCAAGGTCGTACTGCAGATGCACTACAACACGCGCGCAGGAGTGGAACCGGACAACACCGTGGTGCGATTGCGGATGGCGTCGGCGGGGGCCGACCTGAAGCCGATCACCACCTCGCTGCTGCCAGCGCCGGTGGAGTTGCCGTGCGCTGCCGGCCAGTCGGGGCCAAAGTGCTCCCGGGACGCTGCGATGACGAGCGTGGTCGAGCGGTTCGGTAGTCGCAGTGGCGCGTTGGTCGCGGGGCTTCAGCTGCTCTGTGGCGGCGACCCGCAGAATCCCGACGCTGGTCCGACGACTTCCTGTACCAGGACCCTGTCCGAGCCGCTGAAACTCTTCGCGGTCGCGGGCCACATGCACCTGTTGGGGCGCTCCATCTACGTCGATGTCAACCCGGGTACAGCCGATGAACAACGGGTGCTGTCGATCCCCAACTACGACTTCGACCGACAGGGTGCGGTGCCGTTGCCCGAGCCGGTTCAGTTGTCGGTCGGGGACAAGGTGCGAGTGACCTGCACTCACGACCAGACGCTACGTGGCAAACTCCCGGGCGTGCCGGCAGAACCCCAGTACGTTCTCTGGGGCGAGGGCACCACTGATGAGATGTGCCTTGGGGTGTTGGTTTCCGGTAAGTCGTAGCAGTCGGGGCCGTATCGTTGGCGTGGCCGTGCCGTCTACTGATTGGAAGCGCCCATGGGCCTTCGCCTGACCCGTCTTGCAGAGGCAATGATGCGGCGCGATTTCACCGAACGGGCGGCGACGCTGGCTGCGGCCGTCGCGGTCGGGCAAAGTTTCGCGCCCAGCCTGCTGCCGCGCAAGCCCCTCCAGCAGGCAGTCGTCACCGGCCTGAGCGCCAGCCTCGTCTACGGTGCCGCGCGAACGTCGCAATCCGCGATCGAGAGCGCCGCGGAACTGGTGGTGCCCGGCGTTGACACCCAGTCGTTCAACAACCGAAAGGTGCTAGCCGCATCGGCCAATGGCATCGCGGTGCTGCTCGGCATAGCTGTTCAGCGGGCGGTTCCGCGCCGTCGAGGGGAGCCGGTCAAGCGGGCGACGGTCAGGACCTTGGGTTGGCAATTGTCTGCCGCCGGAAGTATCGGGTTGGGCCTGACAGGGGTGGCGGCCGCCGTCGACGTGTTGCTCCGCCGAACCGGTCGGGTGCATCCGCTGGTGGTACCCACCGGGTTCATTCTCGGCTCGGTGGTGGCCGCTGGTGAGATCGCCTGGTACCGCCGTCGGCAACCGGAGACGCCGCCGGTATTCGGTGCCGTCGCGCAGGGGATGGGGGTCATGACGGGCGTGACGGTGCTGTCGGTCACGGAGAGCGTCACCGCAGACGCCGTTGCCGGACTTGTGCGTCGGGTCGCGCCCGGATTCGCCGGATTGGCCGAGCCGATTGGCCATGCGACTGCGTTGGCGCCCTTGGTCGGCGGTCTCTGGGCTGGGTTGGAGTGGGTCAATCACCGCACCGAACAGGGCGGCGCGGCAGTTGAACAGGCCTATCAGCGTCCGCCGACCTCCCTGACCGCCAGTGGTGGCCCATCGTCCGGCATCGATTGGGCGACCTTGGGTCGGGAGGGTCGTCGTTACGTGAACATGGTGCTGCCGGCCAAGGAGATCACTGCTGTTACCGGCCAAGCCGCCAAGGACCCCATCAGGGTCTTCGTCGGGTTGGAGAGTGCGGCGACGGTCGACGCCCGGGTGTCCGCGGCGATCGACGAGTTGGAGGCGCTAGGTGCGTTTTCGCGGAAACTGATCTGCCTGGCCTCACCGACCGGCACCGGTTACGTCAATTACGTGGCGGCGGAGTCGATGGAGTATCTGACCGGCGGCGACTGCGCCACCGTTTGCCTGCAGTATTCGCTGCGGCCGTCCTTTCTGTCGCTAGACCGAGTGGCTCTGGGTCGGGAGCAGAATCGGGCTCTGCTGCATGCGCTGAACGGTCGGCTTCGGGCGATCCCAGCTGCTGAGCGGCCGCGGTTTGTGGCCATGGGTGAAAGTCTCGGCGCTTTCACATTGCAGGACGCCTTCCTGCACGAAGGCACGGCAGGCCTGCATCGGGCAGGTATCGACCGGGCGTTGTTCATCGGCACTCCGGCGGAGAGCAAGTGGGCCGAGCAGTGGCGGTTGGACCCCGAGCGCGCGGACCCGGGTTCGGAGGTGGTGGAGGTCGCCTCCTGGGCGGAGTGGCTGGAGTTGCCGGCCGACATTCGGGAGCGAGCGCGGTACTTTCTGCTTAGCCATCACGAAGACCCGATCACCAAATTCAGCCCGGCAATCGCAGTGCAGGCGCCCGATTGGATGTCCCGCGGGGCCGACCGGTCCCCGGCTGTGCCGGACGGTGTCCAATGGCGACCATTCACAACCTTCCTGTTGACGACTGTCGACGTGTTGAACGCCTCCGATGTGGTGCCAGGGCACTTCTCCGCCCGTGGGCACGACTATCGCAGCGACCTGGCCCGATTCACCTCGTTGGCGTTCGATCTACCCTGCGACGAGGCGATGCTGACGAGGATGGAGACTGCGCTGCGTCGCCGCGAACTGCTGTGGGCGGAGCGTCGAGTGGTGGCCGAACAATTCGCCCAGGCGCGTGAGTCGATTCAGCGGCAGCTGCGGTCCTGGTCGGCCACCGACCCTGCCGAACAGTCAACACCCTCGGCCCCGGTCCGGGCCTAATTCATTGGCCGAGCCCAACTAGCTGCTCGCCTGCCACAATGAGACAGTGGCCGACGACAAAGCTGAGGACCTGGGAACCTTCGAGCAGACCCGCCGTGAGGAGGCGGCCGAAGTCGGTTGTTTCAACCTGGCGGTATTCGGTCGCGGCGGGACGGGCAAGACGACGTTGATCACCGCGGTCTTCGGTCAGCAGTTGACCTCGACCACCACCACCACCGAGCCCGAGTCGCTGGTCCTGCAATACCACGCCCACCCGGACGGCATCCTCGGGGTGTACGACAGCCGGGCCTTCGCGATGGATCAGGAGAGTCAGCAGGTGCTCTCCCGACTGCAGGCGGTGGTGGAGCAATCCCGCGCCCGGCCACTTCCTGAACAGCTCCACGCAGCCTGGTACACGGTTCGTTGGAACGACGCCGGATTCACTGCGGATCAGGCCGAGTTCGTCCGTCGGTTGGCGGAATTGGTGCCGACCATGTTCGTGATTACCCAGGTGCCGGCAAACATTGCCGGACAGCGCCACCAGGATGCTGTCCGGCTGTCCCGGTACGTGCAGGCGCAACTCCTGCCGCTGTCACCGGAGAACACCGTCTACCTCACCAATGCCAGGGCCGACGAGTTCACCGCCAGCCCGGTGCATGGGCTTCAGGAGTTGCTGACCGCCACATTTGCGTCTGCCCCGGAGGCGGCACGGCGCGCGCTCGCCGCTGCCCAACTCCTCGACCGGGAGCGTAAAAGACCGGCGTCCGCGAACTTCCTCGTTGCTCTCCCAGGCGCAGCGGCTGCCGCGCGCCTCACTGCCATACCTGTCCGCCATGCGGGACTACTTCTCCAAGTCGACACCGGACTGACCGCCGCCTGACAGTGGGTCCGGCTATCCCAGGCGGTACTGCACCTCTAGCACTGGCCGTTCTGCTGACTGCGGTGCGTTGCCGCTCCTGAAGGCCACGGTGTCCGCCACCCTGTCCCGGTCGGTGGGGACTTGAAAACGTAACCGGAATTGGGTCGTGCCGCGGACGTTGAGCAGACTCAGGCCTTGGCTGCTCAGCGGGGCGGTCTGCCAGCCGACGGCCGGTGTCGGATTCAGCACCGCCACCGAACCTCGGTTGGCGGCGGACTGGAAGTCGTGGGCCGCGAGGCCCGCTGCGCTGCCGAAATGTGGGTTTCGGATATCCACCACCAGGTTCCGATGGCTGTTGAACGGGCTTCTGCCGGTGCCGCCGGATCGCTTGACCTTGACCGTCGCCGAGACAATCCAGGCTCTGGCCGGAAGCCGTGAGGTGTCGAACGACAGGAACGAGCGGAACTGTCGGTTGCCACCATCGTCACCAACCGCCAAAGTCGGCCCGACCGCGTTCACGGTCCGGCCGACGCCACTGCCGGGTGCTGACTCAGCCACCCAGCCGTCGTGGGCGGCGACCGCTGGCAGCCTCACTGTCGTCACTGCGCCGCTCGGCGGGGTGGTTCGCCACCGATGGTAGAAGGCGTTCAGCATGGGCACGAATTCGTTTCTGGCCTTGACGCTTCCCGCCACGTTCGGATGGTCGTCGCCTTCGGAACTGCGATAGTAGGCGCTATTCATACCGGGGGTGTAGATGTGCTGTTCGGCGCCGGCGACGAGCCGATGGTGGTTGTCCGGCCCGGACAGGACGTTGTAGAAGTCGTAGACCGCGACATTGCGGTAAGGGTAATGGTTCTCGGCCCGCCAACTGGTTCGCAGCCAGTTGTTGAACGCCCTGGCGTTTGCTGCGAGAGGAGTGTCGCTGTTCGGTGGGGCGGTGACCACCACAAAGAGTTTGTCCGGTCTCGTAGCAAAGTAGCGCAGCAATTCGTTGTAGACATACTTGGCATTGGCGACCGTGAGGCCGCCCCCGGCCGCAGGCGGATCATTCGGCCCACCCGCGAGACTGGCGTTGGGGTAGCAGGATTTGAACATCACCACTTGGTTCGGACCACCCGGGTTGGCAAGCGGTCGCGCGTACTGCGAGTTCCGACCGTTCTCAGCGAACACCGCCCCCAGATACAGCCCGGAGTTGCCGCCTCGGAACCACTCCAGCCAGTCTGGGATATCAGTGCGGTCGCCAATGCTATTGGGGCCCCAGCCGTAGTTGGTGTCTGAGACGAAGTAGTTGTTTGCGGCCAGCGCACGGCCAAGGCCACCTTGGTCGTCGGAGAGCCAGTTCTCGCCGACGGAGTGGTGGAGAAAGACGAGTTTGACGGGTTGCGTGGGTCTGGACCCATCGTCGGCCGCCTGGGCAGGGTTGGCGGGCCCGGGCAGCACGACCACGGCCAAGGCCAGCGCCGCCGCCCACATAGGACCCAGCAGCTTCTTGCCGTTCACGAGAATCCACCCCTTCCCGCATCGAGCCGACGCAGTCCGACGACACAAGCTTCCATCCCGACCATCGGCAGCCGGCCACCACACCTTGACGCGTGCCGGTCTATCGGGTCCGAGCTCGCCCGGTTGGGTGCCACGGGTCGGGCCCGACGTCACTCGGCGCTGGCGACGACCTCGTCGAACCCGGCCTGCAGACAGGCGGTCATCTCCTCCGGATCGGGCACTGCTTCGGTGTCGATGTTGATGCCGATCTCGGCGTTTCCGTTGTAGGTCAGGAACGCGATGTTGACCGCAGCCCCGCCCTTCGGCGCCAGCGGGATCATCCGGGTCACTT
>JAUPKM010000083.1 GCA_030837445.1 Actinomycetota bacterium | reverse complement strand
CTTTGTCGTCGGCGCAATCTTCTTCACCTGTGCGGCGGCTGTCCAATGGCGCACCTCGGTCAACCACCATCCGCAGTTCCACTCGGCCAGGCTGCATGCGGAGAGCGACCTGCGTAACCCTGATTGGCTGGCGGCGGTCGTCCAGCTAGCCGGCACCCTCTACTTCAACGTCATGACGCTGTGGGCGCTGGCAGTGACCCCGACAACGGTGGCCGACTACAACCAGCACGTGTGGAAGCCGGACATTCTCGGATCGCTGCTGTTCCTGATCTCCAGCCTGATCGCCTGCCACCCCATCAGCCGGGCCCGCCGCCACCGGTTGCTCGACGACGGCCGGTCGTTGGCGATCGTGGTTGCCAACCTGACCGGTTCGATCCTGTTCGGGATCTCCGCCGTCGGCAGTTATGCGATCCCGCCCGGCCAGGAGACTCATCCGATGTGGGACAACCTCGGCACTCTGCTGGGCGGTCTCGCGTTCCTGATCTCCGCCTTGCTGATGTGGCCGCCTCGCCCCTCGCCGAACTAGTCCCCGATTCGCTCGAGTAGCAACTCCCGCACCCGGGCAGCGTCAGCCTTACCCCGGGTCGCCTTCATCACCGAACCGATCAACGCACCGGCGGCTGCGGACTTGCCAGCACGGATCTTCGCCACGATCTCGGGTTGGGCGGCGATGACTTCGTCGATCTCGGCAATCAAGGCGCCCTCGTCCTGCAGCACGGCCAACCCGCGGTTCGAGACCACAGCGTCCGGTCCACCCTCCCCGGCGAGCACACCGGACAGGACTTGGCGAGCGAGCTTGTCGTTCAGCGCGCCGGTTGCGATCAGTTCCTCGACCCGGGCGACATCGACCGGGGTCACGGGCAACTCCGCCAGCGCGACCCCCCGCTCGTTCGCCTCGCGCGCGAGTTCACCCAACCACCACTTCCGGGCTCCGGCGTGGTCGCTACCCGCCGCGATCGTCTCGACCACCAAATCCAGCGCCCCGGCATTGATGACCGAGGACATGTCGAACTCGGAGATACCCCAGTCTGCCCGCAACCGTTCCCGTCGTTCCGCGGGCGGTTCCGGAAGTTCACTGCGCAGCCGGGCCACCCAGTCCGGGTCAGGGGCGACCGGCACGAGGTCAGGTTCGGGGAAGTAGCGGTAGTCCTCCGCCTGCTCCTTCGAGCGACCCGGCGTGGTGGTGCCATCGTCTTCGTGGAAGTGCCGAGTCTCCTGCACGATCCGGCCACCGGTGTCCAGCACGGCTGCCTGCCTGCGAACCTCGTACCGGATCGCCCGTTCCACCGAGCGCAATGAGTTCACGTTCTTTGTCTCGGTCCTGGTGCCCCAGGGCTCGCCGGCCGCGGCGATGGACAGATTCGCGTCACACCGCAACGAACCCTCCTCCATCCGGACATCGGACACGCCGAGTGACCGGACCAGTTCCCGGAGTTCGGCGACGTAGGCCTTGGCCACTACCGGCGCCAACTCGCCGGTACCCGTCACCGGTTTGGTGACGATCTCGATCAGTGGCACCCCCGCCCGGTTGTAGTCCACCAACGAGTAGTCGGCGCCGTGGATCCGCCCGGTGACACCGCCTGCGTGAGTCAGCTTGCCGGTGTCCTCCTCCATATGGACCCGCTCGATCCCCACCCGAACGATCCGGGTGCCGTCCTCGGTCGGCACCGAAACGTCCAGATAGCCGTCGACGCAAATGGGCTCGTCGTACTGGCTGACCTGGTAGTCCTTCGGCATGTCCGGGTAGAAGTAGTTCTTGCGGGCGAACCTGCACCACGGCACCACCGAGCAGTTCAGTGCCAGCCCGATCCGGATCGCCGCTTCGATCGCCTTCTCATTGACCACTGGCATCGAGCCCGGCAGACCCAAGCAGGTCGGGCAGACCTGAGTGTTGGGTTCGGCACCGAAGTCAGTGGCACAACCGCAGAACATCTTGGAGTTGGTCGACAGTTCGACGTGTACCTCGAGGCCGATGACTGGTTCATACCTGCGCAGGACCTCGTCGTAGTCGACCAGCCGATCGCCGGTTGTGGGCTGGACTGTCATAGCGCCGGAGCCTCCTGAATGAGTGCGTGTCCGCGGGCTGAGTCCAGCGCCGCCTCCAACGCCGCACCCACGTTGTAGAGCCGGTCATCTGCCATCGCCGGCGCCATGATTTGCAGGCCCACCGGCAGCCCATCCTCGGGAGCGAGTCCGATCGGCAGCGACATTCCACAGATACCGGCCAGATTGACCGGGATGGTGGCGATGTCGTTGAGGTACATAGCGACCGGATCGTCCAGCTTCTCTCCCAATTGGAATGCTGTGGTCGGCGAGGTCGGCGAAATCAACACGTCAACCTCGGTGAAGGCGGTGGCGAAATCCTGCGCGATTAGCGTTCGAACCTTTTGCGCCTGCCCGTAGTAGGCGTCGTAGTAGCCGCTGGACAGGGCATAGGTGCCGATCATGATGCGGCGCTTGGCCTCATCTCCGAACCCCTCACCGCGGGTAAACGACATCACTTCGGACACCGATCGTCGACCGTCATCCCCGGCCCGCAACCCGTAGCGCATTCCGTCGAACTTGGCCAGGTTGGAGGAGCATTCGCTGGGCAGGATCAGGTAGTAGGCCGCCAGCGCATAGTCGGCGTAGGGAAGATCGACTTCGACCACCTCGGCGCCCAGCGCACCAAGCGCGGCGACTGCCTGGTCGAACCTGCTGCGCACGCCCGGTTGGAAACCATCCCCGGAGAGTTGTCGGACCAGCCCGATGCGCAACCCTTGTACGTCACCGGCCAGCGCCGCCTCGACCACCTCCGGCACCGGTGCATCGAGACTGGTCGAGTCGCGCGGGTCATGCCCGGCAATTGCTTCGTGCAGCATGGCGGCGTCCAGCACCGTCCGGGCACACGGCCCGGCCTGGTCCAGCGAGGAGGCGAGCGCGACCAGCCCGTAGCGGGATACGCCGCCGTAGGTTGGCTTCACTCCGACCGTGCCGGTGAGCGCGGCCGGTTGTCGGATCGATCCGCCAGTGTCGGTCCCGACCGCCAGCGGCGCCTCGAACGCGGCCACCGCCGCGGCCGAACCACCCCCGGATCCGCCCGGACTGCGTGCCAGATCCCACGGGTTTCGGGTCGGACCGAACGCCGAGTGTTCGGTGGAGGATCCCATCGCGAACTCATCCATGTTGGTCTTTCCCAACATCACCGTGCCGGCGGCGGCGAGCCGCTCGGCCACTGTTGCGTCGTAGGGAGGCCGCCAGCCGGCAAGCATCCTGGAACCGCAGGTGGTCGGCACCCCCTTGGTCGCGATGACGTCCTTGACGGCAACCGGAACCCCGGCCAGCGGCCCCAGTTCCTCGCCGGCGGCCCGTCTGCGATCGACGGCGTCCGCCGCTGCCAGCGCGGCGTCGGCCCCTACGTAGAGGAACGCGTGAACCCGTCCGTCCACCTCCGCGATACGTTCCAGATGGGCCGAGGTGGCCTCCCTGGAGGACAACTCACCCGCCGCCAGCGCGGCGGCCAGATCGACCGCGGTCAATCGGATGATGTCTGAGTTCATGGTCAACGTCCTAGTCTTCGGAGTCGAGGATGCGCGGGACGCGGAAGCGGTCGTCTTCGACGGCTGGCGCCCCGACCAGCACGTCCTCCCTTGGCAGACTCAGCGTCACCACGTCCGCCCGCATGACATTGCGAAGATCCTGCGGGTGCGACATCGCAGGAACCTCTACCGCCGCAACCTCACCCACCCGGCTGACCGCGGTCAGGATCGCATCGAGCTGTTCGGCATAGTGCGGTAGGGCTTCGACCGGCAGGTCAAGTCGTGCCAGGTGGGCCAGGTGCGCCACATCCTGTTCGGTCAGGCCTGCGTGTGGTTCGACGGGGGCTTCGGGTTCGGACATGTCCGCGAGTCTACGGAGCAGGTAGGACAACCAGTGCGGCCGCCTCTGGACCTTCTGCCAACAGCACCCGCAGACCATCGACATCGAGGATCGGTACCTCCAAAGCCACCGCCTTGTCGAACTTGGATCCCGGGTTTTCACCGGCCACCACAAACGAAGTTCGTTTCGAGACGGACCCGGACACCTTCGCCCCGGCAGTCTGCAAGGCCTCCGTTGCGGCGTCCCGGGTGACGCCGGGCAGCGTTCCGGTGACGACCACGGTCAAGCCAGCCAACGGTCGCGGTCCCTGCTCCCGGTCATCGGCCATCCTCACTCCTGCCGCCGCCCAGCGGGCGACGATCTCGGCGTGCCAGTCCACGGCAAACCACTGCAGCACCGCCTCCGCGATCACCGTTCCGATGCCGTCCGTACTCGCTAGCCGCTCCATCGGGGCAGCTCGGATCGCCTCGATCGAGCCGAATTCCCGCGCTAGTTCGCGGGCCGCAGTCGGGCCGACATGTCTGATACTCAGCGCCACCAACACCCGCCACAGCGGTCTGCCCTTGGCTGAGTTGAGGCTCGCCAGAAACTTTCGGGCATCCGCGGTCAGAATCGGCTCGCGACCGGCCGTTGCAACGGTCCGGAAGAAGGGCGAGGCCATCAGATCCGCCGCCGTCAGCTCGAACAGCGCGGCCTCATCTGTGAGGATGCCATCGGCCAGCAGGGCTCCGGCCGCCTTCCAGCCGAGGCCTTCGATATCCATCGCGCCGCGGGCTCCAATGTGGAAGATCCGTTCCTGCAGTTGCGCGGGGCAACTACGGGTGTTGGGGCACCGCAGGTCGGCGTCGCCGACCTTCTCCGGGGCGAGCTCGGTGCCGCAGGAGGGGCAATGGGTCGGCATCACGAACGCCCGTTCGCTGCCATCTCGGACCTCCACCACCGGTCCCAGCACCTCAGGGATGATCTCCCCTGCCTTCCGAACGAAGATCATGTCCCCGATCAGCACCCCCTTGCGGGCAACTTCGGTTGCATTGTGCAGGGTGGCCATCTCCACGGTGGTTCCGGAAACCGTGACCGGGGCCATCACCGCGTAAGGCGTCACCCTGCCCGTGCGTCCGACGTTGACCCGGATGTCCAGCAGCCGAGTCCGGACCACCTCCGGTGGGTACTTGTAGGCGATCGCCCAGCGCGGGGCCCGCGAGGTCGCCCCTAGCCGACCCTGCGTTGCAAGGTCGTCCACTTTGACGACCACGCCGTCGATGTCATGTGCCAGATCGTGGCGCAGTTCCCCGTAACGAGCGATGTAGGACTGCGCGTCGGAAGAATCCGGCGCAAGGGCAGTGGTGTCCGCAGTCGGCAAACCCCAACCCGCCAGCGCCCCGTAGGCCTCGCTCAACCTCGCCGGCGCAAATCCGTCTGCCCGCCCCAAACCGTGCACGATCAACCGCAGCCGCGCCAGCATCCCGGTGGCGGCCTCGAGATCGGCTGTCACTCTGACCACCCGTTCGGCCGCCCGCGACGCCCGGGCCGAGCCTTCGGCCGTCACCCGCGCCGCCTCTTCCGCTGCTATCGCAGCCGCCACCTCCTCCTGCCGACGGTCGATCCGACGGCGAAGAGTGCCCGCCGCCGCGTTCCGGGGATTCGCATACGGACTCCGCCCCAGGGCCAGCATCTGGTCGTTCAGTTCCGCGAAGTCAGCGAGGGCGAAGTACACCTCCCCTCGAACCTCGAGCAGCTCCGGAATCGGCGGCCCGCCGGGCGCGGCCACCAGCACCGTCGGGATGGTCGGAATCCAGCGCACGTTGGCGGTGACGTCCTCCCCGACCCGGCCGTCGCCACGCGTTGCCAGTGTCGCCAGCCGCCCACCTCGGTAGACCAGGTCCACGGCCAGCCCGTCAACCTTCAACTCGCAGACGGTGGCCGGCACCTCACCCAACTCCCGCTCGATCCGCGCGAACCAGGCCGACATCTCCTCACTGTCGAACGCGTTGTCGAGGCTGAGCATCCGCTCCAGGTGCTGCACCGGGTCGAACATGTCGGCGCGCTCGCCACCGACCGTCTGGGTCGGAGAGTCGCCAGTGACCAATTCCGGGTGGGCGGCCTCCAGCTCGACCAGCGACCTGAACAATCGGTCGTACTCGTCGTCGGCGATCGTCGGAGCATCTTTGAGGTAATAACTGCGGCGCGCCGCATTGATGGCATCCACCAGCGAACGCCATTGCTCAACTGCCGTCGTCACAACACCTCCCGTTGGATCGTGGCCGCCACCTCGGCAAGGGCCCGAACCGCCGCCCGGGCCGCATCCGGCGAAACGCCGGCTAGGCCGCAGGGATGACTGACCGCCAATCTCGGCAGCACCGTAGGCAATGCGATACCCAGTCTGTCCAGCAGCGCGAGCAGTCGCCGCACGATGCCGACGACGTCCAACGTCTCAGACTCCACCCCGGCCCCGGCCACTCGTGATCCAGCTCCGGGGAACTGCGGCGCCACCACTCCTGCCATCAACCCGCAGTCGGACTCCAGCAGCATGCCCAACTCCTCCTCGTCCTGAACTCCGCCGGACGCCGCACCGCCGACCAGATCCAGCGAAAGGGCATCCGCACCGGTCGCACGCAGAAGCCCGATTGGAGCCGGCCGAGCACAGCAGTGCAGCACGACTGTCGCGTCCATCCCATGGGCGGCCGCCACTGCCGCCGACAGGCCGGACCTGGCGACCTCGACCGAGACCGAGCGGTAACTGTCCAGGCCACTGATCGTCGGCACGCCACCGGCCAGTACCGCAGGCAAGTCGGGCTCGTCGATCTGCAGGATCACTCCCGCGTTTGGGAATCGACGTCGGAGCCGACCCACCAGCTCGACGACCGACTCCGTGTAGGCGGCCACAAGGTCGCGGATCGCGCCCGGATCACGGAGGACCCGGTGTCCGTTCATCAACTCCACCGAGGCCGCCAACGTCCACGGACCAGCCACCGCGAACTTCACCGCCTCGGCATCGCCGTAGCCCTCCTCAGACACGTCGAGGTCCTCCCGCAGCCAGGAGTTGGCGCGGGCCATGTCGCGCGAGGAGCCGTCGGTCAGCCGACCCGCGAACCGCCAGCCGACGGTGCTGGTCTGGCCGGCAAATTCAGGGGCGATGTCGGCCAGCAGGGCCAACGCGCGGCCCACCATGTCGGCGCCGGCCCCGCGCCCGGGCAGTTCAGGCACGCACGGCAACAGCGGCGTCTCACCCGCCATGATCCGCACCGGCTCCCGCGGGTCCGTGCCAGGAAAAGAGCCCACCGCCACTGGTCCGCCCGCTGGCGTCCAGCGGGCGAGGGACACGCGTGACGCGCGCCACGAGTCGGAATCCACGATGCGAAGGCTACCGCCGTCCGGAGGCTACCCTCGTACCGTGGCAACAACCGACGTCGTGAACTCCCTCGCGCAGCTGCCAGGCTGGACGCCGTACGCGGCGGTGTTGGTCGGTGGCCTGGTCGGCGCCTCGCACGCCGCTCGCCGCGGATTCGACGTGATCGGGGTGCTGGGACTGGCGATTGCGGGGGGACTCGGTGGGCTCCTGCTGCGGGATGTACTGCTGCAGAAGGGAACACCGGTCGTGTTGACCGACCCTCGGTACCTCCTCACCGCCACCTTGGCCGCCCTGTTGGGCTTCTTCTTCGCGGGCCTTATCTCCAGTCTCGGCCGCGTGCTGATGGTGCTGGACGCCCTCTCGCTGGGCCTCTTCGCGACTTTGGGCGCGAGCGCAGGGCTGTACTACGGCATGGGGCCGGCACCTGCGATCTTCCTCGGGTTGACCACTGCGGTCGGCGGCATCATCCTGCGCGACGTGCTCGGGGGCGAGCCCCCCTCGATCATGCGGCCGGGCATCTTCGTCGGCGTCGCTGCCCTGTTCGGGGCGTGCGTGTTCGTCGGGCTGCGGGAGCTGGGCGTCTCCAGCGGGTTGGCCCAGATTGCGACGATCCTGGTGGTGTTCGGGCTGCGACTGCTCGCAGTCTGGCGGAAGTGGGAGTCCCCCACCTCCATCGATCTCACCGACCGGGTGTGGGAACTCTGGAGCAAACGCCACGACTCCGATGGTGCGGAATCAGACGACGACCCCGATCAAGACAGAGTCGAGGCACGTCGCTGATGGCCTTCCCGCAGGCCGCGGAGCCAATCATCGGGTTGCCGGTGGCGTTCGACGCGATCGCCATTACGGTCGGCGCTCTTTCCGGGGCGCTGCATGCCACCCGCCGGGAACTGTCGGTGGTCGGCATCCTGTTCATCGCCTTCGCTACCGGCCTCGGCGGCGGCGCGATCCGCGACATCGTGATCCAACGCGGTACGCCTGCCTTCCTTACCAACCCGTCCTACCTGCTGTTTGCCGCGATTGGATCGCTAATCGCGTTCTTCTTCGCCCGGCGGGCACGGAACTGGAAGTTCGCCTACGACGCCTTGGACGTGGCAACCCTGGGTGTCTGGGTGCTGCTCGGCTGTCAGAAGGCGATCGCCGCCGGTCTGCCGGCGATCGCGGCGGTGTTCGTCGGTGTGGTTGCCTCCGTGGGGGGCGGGCTGCTGCGGGATCTCCTCTGCGGCGATGTTCCGGCGGCCTTCAGGCCCGGGCAGTGGTTGGCCTTCGCCTCCCTACTTGCATCGCTCACCTACGTCACCATGAACCATCTGGACACAGCCTTTTTCGTTGATGAGTCGGCGACGATCCTGGTCGCCAGCGTGCTCCGGTTCGCAGCGATCCGGTGGGATATCAGAACCCCGGTGCCGTTCGACCTGGTGCGCCGGGTGAAGCCGGGTCCGCCGCCCGCGGAGGCGGCAGCGCCCGGCTGACCGTGGCCGACGCCACCACCAGGTCCTCCTGGTACAGCACGACGGTCTGACCCGGGGCAACCGCTCGCAGTGGCTCAGCGAGTCGGACCGTCAGCTCCTCATTCGCCAGGTCGCTCTCGAACCCTGCCGCCTCGACCTCCGCCGTGGCCGGCACGGGATCTCCGTGGGCCCTGATCTGGGCAGCGAGCCCGCTCCGGTGCCCGCGCCAGGCCGGGCCTACCCAGGTGATGGGCCCCGCCTCGATAGTCGCGACCGAGAGCATCGCCGGCGGACCGACGCTGACGACGCGGCGGGCTGGGTCCACAGCCACCACGTAGCGGGCTGCGCCATCTGCAGCGGGGCGATCCAACGACAACCCACGGCGCTGGCCGACCGTGAAACGATACGTACCCGAGTGGCTCCCGAGAGCGTCCCCGGTAGTCGCGTCGCGGATCTCGCCGGGCTGGTCACCGAGCCGTGCCCGCAGCCAGCCGGCGGTGTCACCATCCGGGATGAAGCAGATGTCGTGACTGTCCGGTTTCGAGGCAACTTGCAGACCACGGTACGCCGCCTCCCGCCGCACCTGGGCCTTGGTCAGGTCTCCCAACGGCAGCACCAATTTCGGGAGTCGGTCGGCGGGGGTGACGGCAAGCACGTAGGACTGATCCTTTGCCCCGTCGACGGCCCTTCGGAGCTCGACGCGGCCGTCCTCGGAGGTGGTGAGCCTGGCGTAGTGACCGGTGCAGACGGCGTCGAACCCCAGCGCCAGCGCGCGATCCAGGACGGCGGCGAACTTGATCCGCTCGTTGCACCGCAGGCACGGGTTCGGAGTCCGGCCGGCGGCGTACTCGGCGAGGAAGTCCGAGATGACTTCCTCGGAGAATCGAGCGGCCAGGTCCCACACGTAGAACGGGATTCCAATCGCGTCCGCCGCTCGGCGGGCATCCCGGGCGTCGGAGAGCGTGCAGCACCCTCGGGCGCCTTCACGCTCCGTGGACGGGTCCGCTGACAGCGCGAAGTGCACGCCGGTGACGTCGTGGCCTGCGTCGACGGCGCGGGCGGCCGCCACCGCGGAATCGACGCCGCCGGACATCGCGGCCAGCACCCTCATCGCGATAGTCCCGTGGCCGCCGGGTTCAGTGGAGCCGCGCCGGCGGCGCGGCGGGCCCGAGCGACGATGTCCGGCAGCACCGCCCCCACTGCCGCCACGTCGGCCTGCCGGCTCGTCCAACCGAAGGAGAACCGCAGCGCCGAGCTCGCGGCGGCGTCGTTCTGACCGGCCGCGAGCAGGACGTGGCTGGGCCGTGGAACTCCCGCGGTGCAGGCGCTGCCGGTGGAGACCTGGATCCCGGCGGCGTCCAACAGCATCAGCAGCGCGTCCCCTTCACAGCCGGGGAAACCGACGTTGAGGATGCCAGGTAGGGAGTTGGCCAGGGGTGTGTTGATCACGGCGTCGGGTATCGCGGCCAGCACTGTCACGGCCAACTGATCGCGCAGGTCGGTGATCGACCGGCCCTGTTCGGCCGTGCCGTTCGGATTGGACCGTGCCGCCCGCAGCGCGGCGGCCATCGATAGAGCACCGGCGACATTCAAGGTGCCCGAGCGCACGGAGCGTTCCTGTCCGCCCCCGAAGGTGACGGGAGCGCATGGGATCGAGGTGGGCAGTATCAACGCCCCGACGCCGACCGGGCCGCCGAACTTGTGCGCCGAGACGCTGACTGCAGCGGTCGCGGGCAGCAAGTCGCCACCGGGACCCACAGACTGGACGGCGTCCACGTGAAGCGGGATTCCGGTGCCCGCCAGCGCAGCGGCGATCTCGTCGATCGGTTGCCGGGCACCTGTCTCGTTGTTGGCCGACATCACCGATACCAGCGCGATCTCCGAAGCCCTCGCTGCGAGCAGAGCCTCCGCCTCCGCCATCCGCACCCGGCCATCGCCGGTCACAGCCAACTCGACAACCTCCGCACCCTCTGCTCGGAGTGCGTTGGCGGCGTCCAGCACTGCGTGGTGTTCGATCGCGGAGACCACCACGATCCGGCGGTCGGGGTGCTGCGACCGACGGGCCCGGAAGATGCCGGCCAAAGCCAGGTTGTCCGCCTCGGTGCCGCCGGAACTGAAGATGACACTCCCGGGCGCGACGCCGAGGTCTCCCGCTAGGGACTCGCGCGCCTCCTCCAACACTCGTCGCGCGGCCCGGCCGCTGGCGTGCAGGCTCGACGGGTTGCCGAACTCGGCCGACACCAGAGCGGCCGCGGCCTCGGGGCGCAGGGGGGTGGTCGCCGCGTGATCCAGGTAGGCCATGACAGCGAGTCTAGGAGCGCGATCCGAGCGGCAACCCGCCGCGGCCGTGGGACAGACAGAAGTGCGCGGCCAGGCCCCATGATCGGAGCCGAACCGCGCACTTCCCAGGCCGAATGGTCAGCCCTTACGGCTGTTGATCTCAGCAGTCAACTGCGGAACGACCGTGAACAGGTCACCCACCACCCCGAAGTCGGCCAGTTCGAAGATCGGCGCCTCCGGATCCTTGTTGACGACCACGATCGTCTTGGAGGTCTGCATTCCGGCTCGGTGCTGGATCGCACCGGAAATGCCATTGGCGATGTAGAGCTGCGGCGAAACCGTCTTC
>JAUPKM010000563.1 GCA_030837445.1 Actinomycetota bacterium | reverse complement strand
GGTGTCAGCCCCAACCGCAACGGCTGGTCCTTCTGGATCCTGGACGACGGCACTGGGCGGTTCCTGCAGAGCATCCGGGGAACGTCGTGACCAGCGAGGCGGAGCGACGGTTCCGCGCCGACATGGTGCGTGGCGTGGAGCGTCTCAAGCGCGAGATCGGCTACAACGCCACCCGCTTCCTGCGGATGGTCGGTGAGTACGGCGGCGCAGGGGCAGCCCGGCATCTCCTGACCGGGCGGGATGCCTCGGACGGCTTCACCACGCTGTGGGAACACCGGAGGCTGGAGATGAGCGTTGAGGCCCACGTGTTGTTGCCGTGGTATCGGGAGCTGTTCTCGGAGGCGCAACTGGGAACGGCCGAACGGCGACTGCGCGAGCACTGCTTCGACGTCGACGCCTTCCTCACACAATCCGGGCGGAACTGGCCGGCGTGGGCACAGCAGGAGCATGGAGAGGACGCCCTGGGATGACCGACGCTGAGCAGCCGGACATGGAGGCTGACGGTGACGATGTCGCGGAGCAAGCGCAGCTCGTTGTGTCGGTCACAGGGGCGGACGCGCTCTACACCGCGGCCTTCTCCGGCCTGATCCGGGATATCCAGCGAAGCATCGCGCCGGCGCTGCGGGTGCGGATACCGCCCATACCCGCTGCGGCGTTAAAGCTGCCGCCCATCCGGCTGCCACAGATCCAGGTGTCCGCCGTGCAGTGGGACGTCTACCGGCAGTTCGCGGCAAGCATCGAGCCGGTCCTGCTCGCCCAGCGCGAGCAGATCGCCAAGGTCATGGCCGGTGTGGCGGCGGTCGTGGAGCGGATCTACCCCGAGAACTGGCATGGGGTGAGCGGCCTCCGATTCGAACAACTGGAGAACATTTTGCTCGACGAGGGCATCCCGCTCGTGGGCGTGCCTCGCTGTTCAACCGTGCAGGCCATCCTGGACGCGCCAGACCCGTCCGGACGTCGCGCTGTCGTCGGGCGGCGCTGGCGCTCCATCTTGACGGACTGCGAAGCCGCACTCGGTTCGTTCCAGCGGCGGGAGCTGCGTGGGCAGCTCCCGTTTGCGAGCAAGGCCATCTCGGCGCTGCGGGATGGGCATCCCGAGGCTGCGCAGGCACTGGCCGTGAACCTGCTGGACACGGTGCTCCGGACGCACTTCACAACGGACTTCAGGACGATCACGAACAACCGCCCGAACGGTACGCGGCTGGAGTTGGATGACTACACGGTGCGCGTGGCGTACGCCATCGCGCCGGTATGGGCGGCGTACCGGCAGTTCTGGACCAGTAATGGCGACCCAGTGCCGAGGACGTTTGCGCGGCACGCCAGCGCCCATGCGGTCTCGAAGGCTCAGTACAATCGGACCAACGCTGTGCTGGGCGTCATGCTGGTGACCAGCCTGCTGTGGCTCTGCGAGCACGAAGCCCATTAACGCTGCGCATATTTCCCCAGCAACCCCGCCGTCGCCAAGATTGCTTCCGCGTCGGCACGGCTCCACGAGAAGCCCTCGGTGGTGCTGTTGTCGTGGTGGGCGGCGTCCGCCATGCTCTTGACAACCCAGTAGATCGCGACCCAACGCTGTCCCTGGGAGCGCTGGGCTGCCGAGGCGTCGGCCACCCTCTTGGCCGAGGGGATGCTCACCAACCGAAAGATGTTCTCCAACGCCCTGCGGGAGGTGGCCAAGCAGTGCTCCCATTGCTGGTCGCGCAGCTCGGCCCACACCTGGCGCAGCCGGGATGTCGCCTGAGCCAGCGAAGCCACGTCTTCGTCGGAGGCGATCGCGACGTGCTCGGCGATCAAGTCCGGCAACCCGATCCGCTCGGCCAACGCCAGCACCGGGACCAGACCCACGTCAGCGATCAGGTTGGGGTCGTCGAACGCGACATCCACAGCGGTCGCAGCATGGGACGATTGCATCTCGCGGGTGCTTCCTCGAACTGGACGATAGATCCTTAGATAAGATCCATCCTTCCAGGTCAGGCAGCACCCGCGTCCTTATTCACCCCGAATCACACCAATCTCGCCGGTGGATCTGGGCTGAATCACCGGCGACGTATCGTCACGCTCCGGTCAGCGATGTCGTACGTCCATCCGTCGTCCTCCGGCACCCATTGTCGGGTCTCGGCGAGGTAGTTCGTGAGCATTCCCGGTGTGGCCGCTGTGAACCGCAGTGAGAGTTCGGGATGTCGTGCCAGATGTTCGGCGAGATACGGCGCCACAGCTCTGCGAAGCCGTTTGCCGTTACCCTGTCCCAGCCGACGGGCAAGGTGATGGGCGAGGACGAGTTGCTCTCCCTCTCGGTTTGTAGTGAGGCGCATCCCGATAACGGAGTCACGGCTGGCCGAGATCAAGCAGAGCCGTGAACGTGAGCGCGTGAGCACGAGCGCCATGACCCACATCAGGAAGGTGTACGCGACAGTCAGCACGCAGGCTCCGGCGATGACGACGGCCGCGGCACGCCCGGGGATCAGGTAATGCTCGGTAACCGTGGTGAGTAGGACGCCGAGGGTGACGAATACCCAGAAGGGGAGGTGACGTACGATCTCTACGAGAGTCCAGTTCAAAGCCTGGAACATCGCAGTCGTGCCCGCCGGGCTGGCCACCGACGGGGGAACCTGCGGCCAATGCGGCGTCAAGCCAACGGCTCCGCGAGCTCATCGCCGCGGGCGAGCCGGAGCGCAGCCCGGAAGTGTTCACCGTTGGGCGCGCCAGGATCGCGCGGGAGAACTCCGGTCGCGGCCCACAATGATTCGCGCAGCCACTGCCCGGCGCCGTAGACCCGGAAGCCGCCGACCGTCTCCGGGTCATTTGCCGCGCGCTCGACGAGGACGATGAGCCGGTGCATGATCTGCATCTCGTGTGCGATCTTCGTCCACCAGGTGTTCTCCGGTCCGTACTCGTCAGGATCGAACACCTCGTCCGGATACGGAGCGAACACCTCGCGTTCCTCGGGAGTCGCTCGCTCCGCCAAGACAGCGGCATCGGCTAGGGTCCAGGCTCCGATGGCCAAGGACCGGTCCACGAACTCATCCGCCAAGGCGTGAAGTACTGGTTGAAGCGGAAGGGGATCCGCGCCCCAACCTGCCAGCAGTCGGAGGACGTCCTCGACGGCAGGGGCTGCGGGGACGGCGTGCACCTCGCGAGCAGCGGCGATCAATCGTTCCATCTCGTGCACCAGAATAGCTCCTCTCACTGTCGGGGACCGGTAAGGTCCCCGACACCGCCGGTCAGGTCGTCAGCTCGGGACGCCGAAGAAAGAGTGCATGTTCGGAACGTGGTTGAACGGGTGGAAGTGCAAGAGATATCCGGACCCATGCTTCTCAGGTCCCACCGGCACCCCGCTCGGGTTCAGGTCCTTGGCTAGCCCTTTGGCCAGGTCTCGTGACAGCGCCCAGACATCGCCGCTGGTGCGGCCTCGCGCGAGGGCTTGCGTCTTGGTCAGGCCTACCGGTGACAGGTACACCTTGGACCCAGAACGCACAGCGACGAAGTAATCGCGCTTCTTGCTCGAAGACCGGCGCCCGTTCTCTTCGATGATCTTACTGACCGCTTTGGCGGCCTCAAGAGCCAGAACGCCCGCGACGACGATCGCAGCACCGATCGCCAGATAGTACAACGCCGTCGACAAGGAGACGGCGGCGAAGGCTATCGGGATGACGAAGGCGATGGACTCATGGGAAACGGCGCTGTCGTGCCGATAGATCTCACCTGTCGCCGGGTTGGTCAGGGTGAAGACAGACCGTTCGGGAGTCGACGTCTGGATCGCCACGGTGAAAGGAGTGGTCACTATCTGCCCCTTGACCATGTCCGTGACGGTGTAGGTGCCGCGAGCCGTGTCCGGGTCGATCGTGAGATCGAAAGCGAACGGGTCCGGGCCTGCCGCTTCGGCGTCGACCTCGATCCGGTCGGTGGTGACGGTCACCCTCGACACGTCGAATCCTTGAGATTCCAGACCATCGACAATCGAAACCTCAGCTGCGACCGGTGCCGCTGCCTGGGCCGTCATTGGCCTATCGGAGGCCTGGGCCGGTATGGATTGCGCCC
>JAUPKM010000562.1 GCA_030837445.1 Actinomycetota bacterium | reverse complement strand
GGCGAGGGTGCGACCCGCGTTGCGGTAGAAGCCCTGCAATTCCTGCTCGGTCGCACACGGCCGCGCGGTGACGTACTCGACATACCCGTAGTCCCGACCGCCAGGCTCGGAGCGAGTCAGTGCGGTCGCAGCACGCAGGGGCTGCTGCGGGGTCAATCGCGATAGTGCCGTCACCAGCCGTTCGTACAGGTCCTCCAGCGCCACATTGCGAGGTTTGTAGACCAGCCGGCTCTCGCCGAACGACAGGATGCACACCGACCGGCCGTCGTTGTGGGTGTCACCCACGGCCCCCTGGACGGCGGTCAACGGCGTGGTCGCGGGAATCTGGAACCGAGCGGCCAGCGCGGCCCGGTCGCGGTCTAGTCGGACCAGTAGCTCGCTGACGGATTGGGTCCACTGCCCGACCACTTTCGCGAGCACACTGCCCAGAACGGGGAACCGGGTGAACACCTCAGTCAGCGCCCCCTCGGCCTGCGCACGGCAGAACTCCGCATATCGGGCGCGTGGCTGCTCACCGGATTCCGGACCGATGAGGGCCAGGAACCGCTGACCGAACGGGACGGCCTCCCACATCAGGGCGGACAGACAGGGTGCAGCGGCATCGCTGAGTCGGGCGAGCAGGCCGCGGCACAGATCCTGCTGCGCCGACTCGGCGATGTCTGCCATCAGCGAAGCCTCACGGCCCACGAGTGATCGCCAGGCCGCCGCGACGATAGGCCAGAGAAGGTGGGCGAACGGAATCCGACTAGCTGTTCCTGGCGGCAGTCGCTGTTCCACGAGTCGGAGCCAGTCGTCCCCGGTCGCGGCTGGCAACGGTTCCCCCGGGTAGGCCTTGACCAGTTGTTGATACCAGGGCCACCAGCTCGGCTCCTCCGCCAGACCATCTGTGACAGGGCTGACCGCGACCAGCGCTCGGTCGTGGTCCAGACCGACTCTGCGTAGTCGCTCGTCGAAGCCGCCCAGCCCCCCGGGGTCCACGGCCAGCTGCCACTTCGCTAAGGTCGCTCGCGTCTCCGCGGTGGGGTCCAGCAGCGGAAGCTGCCGTCTCGCCCAGCTGAGTCGGGCGGTCCAGGCGACACCCTCGGCCCGGACCAGCGCATCCCGATCCGCGTCGTCAGTCGTCAACCTCGCCCTCCCTCTCAGCGCCCGGGCTAGCGCTGGACCGAACCCCTTCTTGGATCTTCCTCCCGCTGCGGGCTGACCTCGCTGCCGGGTCGGCCGGTGCCGAGACTGCCCGGCCGCCGATGCTCCCGCAGCGGTAACATCCAGGCCGACTGACGCTGGCAGTTGGCAGTTGGCAGTACGACGCCTGACGCGGAGGAGCCCATGACGGACGAGGTCAGCTCTGGCCACGGCCCGGAGTTGCGCACGGATCGGCTCCTACTGCGTGCCTGGGATCCTGCGGACCTGGCAGCGTTTGCAGCGATCAACGCTGATCCGCGGGCTCGCCAGTGGTATCCAGGAGTCGAGGACCGAGCGACCTCGGACGCGTCCGTGCAGCACTTCAGGAGCCATCACGCGCGATATGGGTTTACCTTCTGGGCGGTCGAGGTGCTCGAGTCCGCCCGAGGACCTGCACGCTTTATCGGATCGACCGGTCTGATCACCCCCAGTTTCGACCCGCCGTTCGAGCATGCTGATCCACTGGTCGAAATCGGCTGGCGGCTGCACCCGGACTGGTGGGGACTGGGGCTGGCGACCGAAGCCGCGACAGCGTGCCTCGAACACGGGTTCTCCGTTCTCGGCCTGACCGAGATCCTGGCCTACACAGTGCCGCCGAACTTGGCTTCGCAAGCTGTGATGCAGCGCATAGGTATGCACTATCAGGGGGTGTTCGAGCACCCGAAGGCACAGGGCGCCTGGTGGGGACCACATGTCCTCTACCGGGCAACTGTCGGCGGAGACGGCTAGCCGTTGTAGATGGCGTCTATCTCGAGGCGGTAGTCGTCTGTGATCGCGCCCCGCTTCAGTTTCTGCGTCGGCGTGAGGTGACCGGATTCCTCCGTGAACTCGGAGTCCAACAGTCGCCAAGCCCGAATGGATTCCGCCTTCGACACCGCCGCGTTTGCATCGTCGACGGCTTCCTGGATTTCAGCCTGTAGGTCGGGATCGTCCCGGAGCGACTCAACCGTGTGGCCCTGCTTCTTGTGGGCATCTGCCCACGCTGACAACGCGTCCGGCGCCAGTGTCACCAGCGCGCCGATGAACGGGCGGGCTTCCCCCACGACCAGTGCCTGACCGATCAGATTGTGAGCCTGCATCCGGTCCTCCAGCACGGCCGGGGCGACATTCTTGCCGCCGGCCGTGACGATGATCTCCTTCTTCCGGCCGGTGATCGTCAGGAAGCCATCCGAGTCGAGTGAGCCCAAATCGCCCGTATGGAACCAGCCGTCGGGGTCGATCGCGGCCTCGGTGGCGGCGCGGTTGTTGTGGTAACCGGCCATCAGGTGCGGACCGCGGAGCCAGATCTCGGAATCCTCTGCGATCCGGACAGCAGTGCCGGGCATGGGTTGTCCGACCGACCCGATCCGCGGACGCTCGGCCCGGTTGAAGGTTCCGGAGGCCGTCGTCTCGGTGAGGCCGTAGCCCTCCATGACCGTCAGCCCGATCCCCGCGTAGAACAGTCCCAGCCGCTCCCCAAGGCTTGCCCCACCGGTGATTGCGTAGCTGAGTCGACCACCCATCGCCGCACGAAGCTTGCCGTAGACGAGTCGGTCGAAGATGGCGTGCTGCGCGCGCAGCAGCCAGGACGGACCGCCGTCGTGGCTGGCCCGGCCATACTCGATGGCCACCTGCACGGCACGCTCGAAGATCCGGCCCTTACCCGACGCGTGCGCCTTCTGTTGCGCGGCGCTGAAGATCTTCTCGAAGATTCGAGGCACCCCGACCAGGAATGTGGGCGCGACGCTCAGCATGTCGGCAGGCAACTTCTTCGGGTTCGGGCAGTGCGCCACCTGCATCCCACCTTCG
>JAUPKM010000561.1 GCA_030837445.1 Actinomycetota bacterium | reverse complement strand
GTGTTCCTGGTCGTCACTCAAGTCCACAAGCGGGGTGACGTCTACCGCAGCGAACACCTCGAATTCGCCCAGCACCTGAACAACCTGGGTCTGCCGATCTACTTGTCACGACCATTCCTCACCGCCGCGCTACCCGACCCGCAGCTCGGTTATGAGGCGCACGGGTTGGTGCCGCTGCTGGACGTGACCTACGAGGCGGCGCCGGAAGCCGCAAAGTCAGCCTTCGCAGCGGCCCAGATAGTCGACCGGGGGCTGAAGCACAAGGCGGCGAAGGCCCGCATCGCGATCGCATCCACACTTGCCGCAGGGGTCGGTGCCACACCCATTCCGTTCGCTGACGCCGCTTTGCTGGTACCGATCCAGACCGGGATGATGGCGTCCATCTCGCAGATCTACCGGTTGCCGATGGATGCCGCATTGGCGCTGAGCCTGGCAGCAACAGCGGTCGCCACCAACAGTGGTCGGGCCCTCGTCACCGGCACCCTCAAGCTGCTTCCCGGGGCGGGCAGCGTGGTCGGCGGAGCGGTCGCAGCTGCTGTGGCATCCTCGTTCACAATCGCGATGGGACAGGCGTGGATCCGGGTGTGCGAGCTGATGCTCGACGGGAAGTTCGGCCCGATGGAACGGCTTGACAACGGCAAGATCCAGAGCGTCTTCCTGGAGGAGTTCAAGCGGCTCTTCAGCACCTCCCTGACGTCCGTCAAACGCGACCGCTCGGGTTGATGGCTGACAGCGAAGCCGCCGATCCCGCCCGGATCCTGTCGCAGCGGGCGATCGATGCCGGCTACCTGGCGGCCAGGGCGGATATCGGTCGATTCAACCTGGGTCTGTTCGGGATTACGGGGGTAGGCAAGAGCACCCTGCTGAACGCCGTCTTCGGCGCAAATGTGGCGCGCACGGGGATCGGCGACCCTGTCACCCAGGAGAGCACGCTGTATCGATCCGACCTCGGCAGCCTTGGGATCTTCGACACCAAAGGCCTCGAGCTCGGCAGCGATATGGCGGACATCCTGCGGGACTTCCTCGATTTCATCGATCAGAACCGACTCGGCTCGATCGATGATCAGATCCACGTCATCTGGTATTGCATCAGGGCCGGGGACCGAAGGATCCAGCCCGCCGAGGAATCGTTCATCCGCCGGGTCGCCAGCATCGGTATTCCCGTCCTCCTGGTGATGACCCAAACCCCACTGACTCCAACCGGTGACATCCATCCCGACGCGGAGGTCCTGGCGACGGCAATCCGGGAGCTCCGCCTTCCCATCCGCGGTGACATCCACTTCGTCAACGCCCGGGCGGACGACTTCGCGTCGGTGCCTTCGCACGGATTGGACGAGTTGCTGGCGGCCACCTCCGAAGTCGTTCCGGAGGGTGTGCGCAACGCACTGGCCGCAGCCCAACAGGTGGACCGACGGTTCAAGCGGGCACGGGCGACGAGCCTGACGGACGCGGCCGCGGCCAAGCTCAAGGGCAAGATCCTGCTGCGTGGGATCGACGAGGTGTGGGCCGAGCTGTTCGCCGGAATTGCCGAGGTCTACGACATGCCGGAGGCGCGCTCCCGGGAGGTCATCGAGCAGGTGGGCACCGTGCTCAGAGCGAGGCGAGTGCTGCACCTGGCCGCCGCCGGCCGGATCCTTTCGCCGCTGGGCATTGGCATGTGGCCGGTACTCGTGCAGAAGGTGTCCGCCAGTGGCGGTAGCGCGGGCAACGCCGTCAGCCGCAGATTCCGGCGCCAGAAGGCGGACGCCCAGGCACGGGCCGAGGTGCAACGGCAGGCGGACGCGCAGCAACAAGGCGCCGAGACAGGGGTTCCAGTCGAGGACGCGAAACGGGTCGGCTCCGGCTTCGCGGCAGGAAAGGTCACCCGGGCGGTGGGCGAGGCGTGGCTGGAAACCTGCGACTACTACTGGGCCGCCAGCTACCCGCAACCAGCCAGCTACTCCGATACAGAGGGCATCGCCAACCATTTCGCCGACGACCTGCAAGCCAGGCTTCCCCGGGTGGTGCGGAAGTGGGAAGCGTGGAAGGAGGAACGGGGACGCAACTAGCGCCGGGTTCCGACTGATCCGCGCGCGGCGGCGGATCTAGCAGCGTCTCTAGCTGGGGAGCTGAGCGGCGGCGGATCTAGCTGGGACTGCCAGCATCGCTCGGAGTGCGCACCACGGCGATCGACGTCGAGGTCGACGTCTGACTGGTCGACCGCATCCCCAGCCATTCCACCAATTCCGGGTAGGGCATCGGCCGGGCGAACAGGAAACCCTGCGCCCACTGGCAATTCAACTGGCGCAGCGCGTCCGCGGTCTCGACGGTCTCGACTCCTTCCGCCACGATCTGCAGCGACAGGGCCTCCGCGAGCCGCACGACGGTAGTCACCAGTGCGGCGCTCTGACTGGAAGTCGTCATCGCCAGCACGAAGGACTTGTCGATCTTCAGGATGTCCACCGGCAGAGTCACCAATGCTGCCATCGACGAGTAGCCGGTCCCGAAATCGTCGACCGCCACGGTCACCCCACCGTCGCGCAGACTCTGCAGCACCCGCACCGACACCTCCGGTTGAATGTGCAGCACCGTCTCGGTGACCTCAACCACGAGCCGGTCCGGGGTCAGACCGGCTCGTTCCAGACTGCCCGCGATATCGGCTGCCAACCGATCGTCGACCTCCCGGGCGGAGACGTTCACCGCCACGCTCAGGTGAAGGTTGAGTTCGCCCTCCAACCTGACCACGTCAGCCAGGGCCTGGTCCCGGACGAGGGCGCCCACCTCGCCGATCAGCCCGATCTCCTCCGCGACCGGAATGAACGCGTCGGGTACCGTCACCTCGCCCTCGCGGGTACGTATCCGGGCGAGCGCTTCCAGTCCGACAACGGCTTCGTCCCACAGTCTGATCACCGGTTGATACCAGACCTCCAGCCGGGACTCGACCAGAGCCTCACGGAGCGCCACCTCCGCGGCCAGCCGGCCCATCAGGTCCTCATTCATGCCGGCTCGGAATTGCACGAGAGCGGCAGCCTTGCTCACCCGCGCCCGCCGCAGGGCGACATCGGCCTCCTCCATCAACCGCTGCACGGTGACAGACCTGTCGGCCCGATGGACGGTGTAACCGGCCCGGAACGAAAGGTTGATTTCGCGGTCATCGGGCAGGATCAGTCCCGACATCAGGTTCGACGCGATTCGCACGCATTCGGTCACTCGCTGAGCCGCCTCCGGGCTCACAATCAACCAGCCGAACGAATCACCGCTGAGTCGGGCCACCGCTCGCACCTCGGTTGGCAATGCATCGAAAGTCAACGCCACCGCACGCAGGGCCTGGTCGCCCAGATCACGGCCGAGCGTCTCATTCCACACTCCGAAGTTGCTGATATCCAACGCGACGAAGGCGATTCGGTCGCTGGCTGACGCCCCCCGAAGGGCCCCATCCACCTCGTCCACCATCCCGGCCCAGGTGGCGAGCCCGGTCAGCTGATCGCGGCGGTGCAGGTACTCCAGATCGGTCTCCATCCGCCGCGCGGCAGTAACATCCTGGGCGACCAGCACGAAGGCCTGAAACTCAACATCGCGAGCGATGGTGACGGTCGTCTCCACATCGCATCTGTTGCCGTCCCGCTGGATGAGTTGCATGTCGTAGGGCCCGACAGCCTTGTGGTCACTCGCGACCCTGGCGAGCATCCGACGCAATTCCGGCGTCGTCCAATCGACCACAACCGACACCAGCGGCTGACCGACCCCGTCTCCGGCGAATCGCAGCCGAGCCCGGGCGGCGGGCGAGAGGAAGATGACGTTGGTGTCCTCATCGATCACGATAAGGAACTCGGAACTGCCGCTCAGCAGCGCTTCGAACCAGCCGCCACGGGAGTGGCCCCGCAGCAGTTGCTGCAGCGAGTCGTCCTGAAGTTCGCGCCGCTGCCGGCTCGCGAAGATCCGTGCCGACAGGACGGAGAGCAGCATTACCGCGCAGCCGACCGCTCCCGCCCAGACTGCTGCCGTTGGGAGCCCCGACGAGGCCGCCTTCGAGACCACGACCAGCGCTGCCACCCACGCCAGCGACACTGGGATGGCCACCGAGATGG
>JAUPKM010000560.1 GCA_030837445.1 Actinomycetota bacterium | reverse complement strand
CGCGCCCCCGATGCGATCACGCTCGACCTCGGCCTGCCGGACATGGACGGTTGGGTACTCCTCGATCGGACTCGACACGACCAGCAGACCCGGCACACTCCGGTGCAGATAATCTCCGGTTCGGAGTCCGCGCTGGCAGCGCTGGGCGTCAATGGCACCCTCATCAAGCCGGCTGCTGCGTCAGACATCGCCGGGGTGTTGCACAGGTTCACCCAAATGCTGGCAGGTCAGCCGCGGCGGGTGGTAGTCGTGGAGTCGGACCCCGATGAGGCGACCGCGGTGTCGTCTCTGCTGCGCGGCGGCGACCTTGACGTGCAGGTGTTCACCGATGTGACGACAGCTCTGCCCGCGATAAGGGAACGAGGATTCGACGCAGTCGTCGTGGACCTGGCGACCGCGGGTGACGATGGTCATTCCGTGCTGCGGGCACTGCGTGAGGAACCGCTCAGCCAGTCCCTGCCATTGATCGTGTTCTACGACCCGGACGAAAGCACCGGCGGCCTGGCGGAGTTGAAACATGTGGCAAGCGCGGTGATCGCCAAGGATCAAAGTGCCCATGCCCGACTCATCGACGAGACCATTCGGTTCCTGCATCGAGTCTCGACCGATCTGCCTGCCGAGCAGCAGCAGATGGTGGCCGCGCTCTACGAACGGGACCCCGACCTGGCCGGCCGGGTGGTGCTGGTTGTCGACGACGATCCACGGAATGTCTTCTCTCTTGCAACGATCCTGGAGCAACACGAGATGGAGGTCCTGGACGCCGAGGATGGCCAGCAGGCACTGGCCGTGCTCGCCGAACGTGGCGACGTGGAACTTGTACTGATGGACGTGATGATGCCGGTGATGGATGGGCTGGAGGCCACCCGGCGAATCCGGTCCAACCCCGCGACGGCGCAACTTCCGGTGATCAGCGTGACCGCCCTGGCCATGCCGGAGGACCGGGCCCGGAGCCTGGCCTCGGGGGCCTCGGACTACCTGACGAAGCCCATCGATGCCGACCAGTTGGTGTCCCTGATCCGGGTGTGGCTCGGTGCTCGAACCCGCTGAACTCGACGGCGCGGTCGATCACGTGCTGGCTGCCGTGCTGGCCACCCGCGGCGCCGACTTCAACAATTACCAACGCCCGTTCGTGATCCGGCGACTCCGGCGCGTCGCCGACCGCCACCGGATGAACGGCGGCGTCACAGAGTTGGCCGCGCGGGTCGGGGAGAACCCGCTGCTGGTCGATGATGTCATCGACTCCCTGAGCCTGGGTTTCACCCACCTGTTCCGAGATCCAGGCATGTGGGCCACACTGCGTTCGGACGTGCTGCCGGCCTTCGACTCCCGCACCCTGGTCCGCGCCTGGGTGGCGGGTGCGGCCACCGGCGAGGAGGCCTACTCGTTGGCCATCACCCTCGTCGAGAGCGGGTTGTCACCACAGCGGTTCCGGATCTACGCAACCGACATCAACGAGCAGTCCCTGGCCCAGGCGCGCGCCGGTTTCGTCGCTCCGGACCGTATCTCAGCCGGAAACCATGACTACCTCGCAAGCGGCGGCACCGCAGCCCTGGCCGACTACTTCCCAATCTCCGGCGGCGGGTCGACCGGCGAGGAACCCCTGTTCGACCGGAAGCTCAGTGAGCGCATCGTTTTCGCCCGGCACAACCTCGCATCCGATGCCAGCTTCAATTCGTTCGATCTCATTCTGTGTCGCAACGTGCTGATCTACTTCAACGCCGAACTGCACGCCCGGGTACATGAGATTCTGTTCGAGTCGCTGGTCCCAGGCGGCGTGCTTGGGCTCGGCTCTCGGGAGTCCTCCCGCGGTTCGGCGCATGCCCGACAACTGGACACCATCGACCAGCGCTCCCGGCTCTATCGGCGGAAGTGGTGACCGCCCGGGCGGAGGCCGACGGGGTGGTCGTCATCGGCGGAAGCGCTGGCTCGATGGGTCAGGTGGAAGCGATTCTGACCAAGCTTCCGCCGCTGCTGGCAATTCCGGTGGTGTTCATCCTGCACCGCGGGATGGACGTCCGGGCCGGCGCCGCACTGGCCCATCGACTGGGTCGGGTGGGTCGGCTGGAGGTTGTCGAGGTTGAGGACCTGACCTACTACCGACCGGATCAGGTCTACCTGGCCCCCCCGGGGTACCACACGCTGATCGGCCGCAGTGGGCCGACGCTGTCGTCGGAACCGCGCCAGAGCTACAGCATTCCGTCGATCGATTCCGCCTTCGAAAGCGCCGCCGACGCCTTCGGTTCCGCTGCCACCGTGGTGGGGCTCAGTTGTGCGAACAACGACGGGTTGGCGGGCGCTCGACAGGTGTTGGCCGCGGGTGGCCGGGTGCTCGCGGTCGACCCGGCGCTTGTCTCGCAGCCGGTACTCGTGCGGGCACTGGCGACAGAGCCAGGGGTGGAGTTCGCCGATCCGCTCGGCCTGGCCACCCGGGTCGCCGGAGCTACCTCCGGCGGTTCGGCCGGAGCGTCCACAGCACCGTCATGAGGCCGGTGTCGACACCGTCGCGGTCACGGATCGTGACCACCACCTCAAATTCCGGCCGGCTGCCGGCGGCCAGTTCGGCGAGTACGTCGGCAGGGTCACTGGCCATCGTGGCCTCAGCAGTAACGTCGCCCATCGCCACCTTCAGGTAGCGGATCGTCGCCTCCACCGCCAGCGGCGTCGCCTCGGCAAGGCGATCCCCGAAATTCGTCAGCACCAGGGCACCGGAAGCGGACTCGGCCAGCGTGAACATCGCGCCGGCGTGGGGGCCACCGATGTGATTGTGATATTCCGCACTGTCGGGCAACCGGAGCAGACACCGTTGCGATTCCAGCTCCAGAAACTCAATGTTCAGCGTTCCCATCATGGGGACGGCGGTCGGCATACTCGTGCGCACTGTCTCGAAATCGATGGCCATGCCCACCAGCGTATTCCGCGGCTGTGCGCTAGCGTCCCGCTGTGGCTCGGTTCGCGATCTTCGACATCGATGGTGTGCTGGCCGACGTGCGCCACAGACTGTCTGCCATCCGTACCACCCCGAAGGACTGGGAGCAGTTCTTCGCTCTTGCCCCGGACGACCCGCTGCTGGCGCAGGGGCGCGACCTGATCGACGAGCAGCTGTCGCTCGGCCGGCACGTCGTCTATTCGACCGGACGACCGGAGCGATGCCGGGCCGCGACGTCGGCGTGGCTCACGGCCCAGGGTCTGCCTGCAGCCCAACTGTTCATGCGCCCGGACCGCGACCGTCGACCCGGCCGTCTGACGAAGCTGGCGGTCGCCCGGCGGCTCCGCGACCGAGCCGGCGTGGACCTCATCGTGGACGACGACCCGGTGGTCGTGGACGCCCTGCGGGCGGACGGCTTCGAGGTTCTCCATGCCACCTGGATGGGCGAGCCCGACGAGGCAGACGAAGCGGATCAACAACTGGCAGCGCAGCAACTCCTCTTCGACCTGCAGGCCGACGGCTACACCTGAGGCGTCGAGGGCCTCGACGGGTCAGTGCCCGGCGTCGGCCCAGGTGCGGCCGGTGCCGATGGAGACCTCCAACGGCACGTCGAGCGGATAGGCCGCCCCCATCTCGCGGCGGATGATCTCGGCGACGTCGTCGGCTTCCCCGGGTGCCACCTCCAACACCAGTTCGTCGTGGACCTGCAGCAGTTGTCGCGATCGCAACCCGGCCGCCGCCAACGCGGCATGGACCCGCAGCATCGCCACTTTCACCAGGTCCGCCGCGGAGCCCTGGATGGGTGCGTTCAACGCCATCCGCTCGGCCATCTGTCGCCGCTGCCAGTTGTCGCTGTTCAGATCGGGCAGGTAGCGTCGACGCCCCATCACGGTCTCGGTCCAGCCGGTCGCGCGGGCCTGTTCGACCACGGCCGCCAGGTAGTCGCGCACTCCCCCGAACCGCAGGAAGTATTCGTCCATCAGCGCCTGCGCCTCGGTCCGGGAGATCCCCAGTTGCGCGGCGAGCCCGAACGCGGAGAGTCCGTAAGCCAGGCCGTAGGACATCGCCTTGATTCGTCGCCGCTGCTCGGCATCGATCTCGTTCGCCGGCACGCCGAACACCCGGGAGCCGACAGTGGTGTGCAGGTCCTCGCCCTGCCGGAAGGCGTCGATCAAACCCTCATCCCCTGACAGATGCGCCATGATCCGCATTTCGATCTGGCTGTAGTCAGCGGTGAGAAGCGTCTCGTAGCCTTCGCCGACAACGAAGCCGGCCCTGATCTGGCGGCCTTCGGCGGTTCGGATCGGGATGTTCTGCAGGTTGGGGTCGGTGCTCGAGAGTCGACCGGTGGCCGCGACCATCTGGTTGAAGGTGGTGTGGATGCGGCTCCCGGCGTCGATCAGTGGGAGCAAACCAGCCACCGTCTGTCGCAACTTCGACACGTCGCGGTACCGCAGAATCGCCTCCAACAGCGGATCCCCGGTGCGGGTGAAGAGGTCGTTGAGGGCATCGGCGTCGGTGGTGTAGCCGGTCTTGATCTTCTTGGTCTTGGGCAGCTGCCGTTCGCCGAACAGGATCTCCTGCAGTTGTTTCGGGGATCCGAGGTTGAATTCGCGGCCGGCCAGATCGTGTGCGCTTGCCTCCGCTTCACGCTGGGATGCGGCATAGGTCGCCTCGAGCTCGGTCAGGTAGACCCGATCGGCGGCGATACCGTCGCGCTCCATCTCCGCCAACACGGCCAATACCGGCAACTCCACATCGCGGAGTAGCTCCAGGCTGTCCCGTTCCGCCAGTTGACCGGAGAACTCCGCCTCGAGCGGCAGCAGCGCGGCGGCCTCCTGCGCCCGCGGCAACACGGTGGACTCCTGATCGAGCCCTGCCAGCGACAGCTGTCCGGCGTCGTCGGTGGGCGGGGTCAGGTCGAT
>JAUPKM010000559.1 GCA_030837445.1 Actinomycetota bacterium | reverse complement strand
CTGCATCGGTCCCGGCGCTGTCGTCGTCGACGGCACGCTCGGGCTGGGCGGCCACGCCGAAGCCCTGTTGCGGAGGCTGCCCGAAGTTCGACTCGTCGGGATAGACCGAGACCCGAACGCCCTGGACCGGGCCATGACCCGACTTGGCCCATTCGCCGATCGAGTCGACTTTGTGCATGCCCGCTACGACGAACTGGCTGACGTGCTGGCGGACTTGGAAATTTCGGAGGTACAGGGGGTGCTGCTGGACCTGGGCGTGTCCAGTATGCAACTTGACCGCGTCGACCGCGGATTCTCCTATTCCCGCGCTGCGCCGCTGGATATGCGAATGGACCCGACTGAGGGTCTGACTGCCGCAGACGTGTTGGCGCAGTATCCCGCGGACCGGCTCGCCCGGGTACTCCGGGACTACGGCGATGAACGTTTCGCGGGTCGAATAGCCCACGAGATCGTTGCGACCCGAGATGCTGACCCGCTGCTGACCAGCAGCCAATTGGTTGAACTACTGGTCCGAACCATCCCGGCGCGTTCGCAGCGCACCGGCGGTCACCCGGCCAAACGGACCTTCCAGGCCCTGCGAATCGAGGTGAACGACGAGTTGGGCGGGCTCCGCCGGGTGTTGCCGGCGGCGCTGGACGCGCTGGCGGTGTCGGGGCGCCTGGTCGTGCTGGCATACCAGTCCCTGGAGGACCGAATCGTCAAGAAAACCTTTGCTTTCGTCACCGAGGCGCAAGTACCGCCGGATCTTCCCGTGATTCCTCCCGACTCGCGGCCTCGCTTCCGGCTGCTGACCAGGGGTGCCCAGGTAGCGTCTGACGCGGATATTCAGGACAACCCACGGGCCGCATCGGTGCGGCTGCGAGCGGTCGAGCGAACGACCGAAAAGCCTCCGCGGGCGGCGACAACGAAGGAGTGGTCATGACGGCACTGCCACATGACGCCGCCGTCAAGTTGCCAAGACGCGGCAGCCGAGCCCTCGAAGGTATCCGTGCGGATTCCCGGCCGGGCGCAAACCCGGAGGCCGTGAACGGCAAATCAGGACGAAGCAGCCGATCCGGCAAGGCGGCGATTGTCCCGTTGCGGCCAGTGCGACAGATGAAGCGGTCGAGCTTCATCGTGCTGGTTGCCACTCTGCTATCCGCGAGCCTGCTCGCGCTGCTGCTGCTGAACACAGTCCTGAGTCAGGGAAGCTTCACACGCTACGAGTTACTGAGCCAGGCCAACGACCTGACCGCGCAGGAGCAGAGTCTGAGCACCACGGTGGCAGGCTTCGAGTCGCCGATCGAGATTGAGCGGAGAGCCCGGGAGATGGGGATGGTGCAGAACGAGAATCCCGTGTTCCTAGACCTGGCCACTGGCACGGTTCGTGGGGAACCGACACCGGCGCCAACGCCCATCCCGACCGCGGCCGGCGACTCAACCGGCAGCGGAAACTCTGCTGGTCAGACCAGCTCGGACCCGTCCGGTACGGCTGGCGGCTCCGGCACCACCAGCGGCAACGGGACGAACAGCGATCTCGGGGTTGGCAGTCCGGCCGCAGGCGGTGCCGCCACCGGCGGCCAGCCGCAGCCCGGCACTTCAGGTGAGACACCGCTGGGTCTTTCGCCGGTGAGTCCCGGATGAGTACGCCCACCCGTTCGCGACCGCCCATCGATGATGCCGAAGGCCCCACCGGCAGGCCCAATCTCTACCGCCGGTTCGTCGGCAACGAGTTGCACTTCACCCCCGGTGATCCCGGTCGGCGGATGCGGGTGCTGGCGATCGCGTTTGTGGTAATCCTCGCCCTCTACGGCGGTCGGCTGTTGATGCTGCAGGGGGTGGATTCGGCGGCGATGGCCGAACGTGCCGAGAGCGGTCGACTCGCGACCACCACGTTGGTCGCTCCACGGGGAACCATCTATGACGCCCGGGGGATCGCCCTCGCGCAGACCGTGGAGGCGCGCAACGTCATCGTCGACCAGACGCTGATCGAGGATCCGGCCGCCGAAGCTGCAAAGTTGGCTCCGCTGCTGGGATTGCCGGTCGACGACGTGCAGAAGTCCCTGACCGGCAGCAAGCGATTCAGCTATGTGGCGAGGGCAGTCAACCGGGACACCTGGGACAAGCTTGACGCACTAAGGGTGCCAGGCCTGGCCAGTGAGAAGACCGGCCGTCGTGACTACCCGGCGAGTGCACTGGGAGCCAACGTGCTCGGCTTCGTGGGGGTTGACGGCAAGGGTCTGGCGGGACTCGAACTGGCGCTGGATGAACGGCTGGCCGGCGTCGACGGTCATCGGAGTATCGAGGTCGCTGATGGTAGGCGGATCCCCACCGGCACGGACAGGGAGGAGTCGCCGGTACCTGGCACCTCGGTGCGGTTGACGATCGACCGGGACCTGCAGTGGGTCGCCCAATCCGCGATCGCCCGGCAGGTGAAGGAAGCCCAGGCGCAGAGTGGGTCGGTCGTGTTGATGGAGGCAAAGACCGGGCGCGTGCTGGCGATGGCCTCCGTGCCGACGATCGACCCGAATGATCCAGGGAATACGAAAGCGGCAGACCAGCAGAATCGGTCCGTGGTGGAGGCATTCGAGCCGGGGTCGACCAGCAAGGTGATGACAATGGCGGCCGTGATCAACGAGGGCAAGGCCAATGCCGGTACGACGTTCAACGTTCCCGACACCATCACCCGCTCCGGGCGAAGCTTCAGCGATCACGATCAACACCCCACCTGGGAGTTGACCTTGGCCGGGGTGCTGGCCAAGTCCAGCAACACCGGCACCATTCAGGCGGCGGAGCTGATTGGGAAGGACAAGCTCTACGAATACCTCAAGCGATTCGGCGT
>JAUPKM010000558.1 GCA_030837445.1 Actinomycetota bacterium | reverse complement strand
TCAGGATGGTGGCACGGGTGGTAACGCCGGCCATGGTGGGGCTGGTGGTAACGGTGGTACCGCGGGTGCCGGGGCGGGTGCCAGTGGTGTGGCCGGTGTGGGCGGTAACGGTGGTACCGGTGGCTGGGGTGGCGCGGGTGGTACCGGTGGTGCGGGTATCGACGGTGCGTCGGGTGATGTCCCGGGTGCTTCCGGTCAAGCTGCTGGTGACGGCGGCAACGCCGGTAACGGGGGTGCGGGTGGCAATGGTGGCACCGCTGGCACTGGATCTGGCGCATCCGGTCAGGCTGGTACCGGCGGAAATGGCGGCTTCGGTGGCTGGGGTGGCGCGGGTGGTACCGGTGGTGCGGGTGTCAGCGGCGCCTCCGGTGCCGTCCCAGGCGCCTCCGGTGGTAACGGCGGAACCGGCGGCACCGCCGGCAATGGGGGTAATGGGGGCAACGGTGGTACCGCCGGTGCAGGACCCGGCGACGTCGGCAGCCACGGCACCAATGGAAACGGCGGAACCGGCGGGAACGGCGGTGCCGGCGGAACCGGCGGAGCCGGAGCATCCGGCGCCTCCGGTGCCGCTTTCGGGGCGTCTGGCCAGGCTGGCGGCGCCGGCGGAAATGGCGGCGACGGCGCAGCCGGTGGCAAGGGCGGCAACGTTGGCAACGGTCCGGGCGCCTCGGGCGCGGCCGGAACAGGTGGCAACGGCGGAGCTGGCGGCGGCGCTGGAACTCCCGGTAACGGTGGTACTGGCGCGGCCGGTGTGAACGCGCCCGGCCAGATCGATGGCGGAACAGGCGGCACCGGCGGCGATCCGGGTACAGCGGGTTTCGGCGGAGCCAGCGGGGCGGCCGGGCTTGGTGGCGGCGGAACCGATGGTGCCACGGGCGCCAGTGGCGCGGCGTTCTCCGGGATCGGCGGTAACGGCGGCAAGGGTGGTAACGGTGCTGGTGCCACCGGGCTTGCCGCTTCGGTCGGCGGCCGGGGCGGTGACGGCGGTGCCGGCGGTTCGCACGGCTCCGGTGGATCCGGCGGTGCGGGCGGCTGGGTCAACAATGGGACTGCCGGCGACGGCGGCAACGGCGGCAACGCCGGTACTGCGGGGACGGGTGCCGGTGGCGCTGGTGGCCAAGGCGGTGGCGTCAACAACGGTGGATCCCCAGGCCTGAACTCCGCCGGAAACGGCGGCAATGGCGCCGTCGGTGGTAGCGGCGCCTCGGGTGGTGCCGGTGGTGACGGGGGATGGCTGTACCAAGGTGCGTCGGGCAGCCAGGCCGGTAACGGCGGTAACGGCGGAACAGGCGGCACCGGTGGCGGTGTCGGCGGTAGAGGAGGCTCAGGCGGCTCTGACTGGGCCCAGGTCGGCGTGGGCGGCAACGGCGGCAACGGAGGGGACGGCGGCAGCGGTAATGAAGGCGCCACCGGCGGCGGACACGGTGGAAGTGGCGGAGGTGGTGGCTCGGGCGGTTACGCCGCCGGTGTCGGTGGCAATGGCGGTGCCGGTGGAGGGGGTTATGACACCGGGACCGGCGGCAACGGCGGCACAGGTGGAAGGGGCGGTGTCGCAGGCTTGTCGGCCAGCACTTCGGGAACCGGTGGAGCAGGTGGCACAGGTGGCAGCGGCGGCACCGCGGGCAACGGAGGCAACGGCGGTGCGGGCGGTGCCGGTGGAACCGCTTTGAGTTGGAACAATTTCAGCGGTGTTGCCGGTGCATCAGGACTGGCTGCCGGTAATGGCGGTGACGGCGGCCCCGGCGGTGCTGGAGGAACCGGCGGCGCCAACGGCGGTGTCGGCGGTAACGGCGGGACCGGCGGGGCGGGCGCAATCGGCGGAAACGGCCAGGGCGGCGGCGCTGGTACCGCTGGTACGTTCAGTAGCGTCGGCGGCTTCGGCGGCGTCGGCGGCACCGCCGGAAACGGCGGCGCAGGCGGCCAAGGCGGCACTGCTGGAAGCGGCCCTGGGGGAAGCGGGGCGCACGGCACCGGGGGCACCGGTGGCCGGGGCGGCGACGGAGGCAGAGGTGGGGTCGGCGGTGTAGGCGTAACAGGCACGGCTGGAGCCGTGGCAGGAGCCTCCGGCCAGGTCGGCGGTGACAGCGGCACTGGCGGCACTGGCGGCACTGGCGGCAACGGCGGCGCAGCTGGCACCGGGCCCGGCGCCAGCGGTGCCGCAGGCAACGGCGGCAACGGGGGCACCGGGGGCAATGCCGGGACGCCAGGTTTCGGCGGGCAGGGCGCAGCCGGAGATTCCGCAACGGCCGGCGGAACTGGTGGAACAGGCGGTAGTCCCGGCACAGCAGGACCCGGCGGAGCTGGCGGTGTTGCCGGGCCGGGCGGCGGTGGTACCAACGGTGCTGACGGTGCCAGCGGCTCAGTCCTCTCTGGCGGCCATGGCGGCCGGGGCGGGCAGGGGTACAACGCCGTGATAGCCGGCGCCTCGGGTGGCGCCGGCGGCATGGGGGGACCCGGCGGTCCGGTGGGCAATGGTGGTACTGGTGGTACTGGCGGCAGGGGTGCAGCGGGGGCATCGGGTGCTTCGGGCGATGTCGGTGTCGACGGTTCGAGCGGATCCCCCGGCGGAGCCGGGGGAACTGGCGGCGTCGGCGGTACCGGCGGTTCTGTATTCGGTTACGGCGGCACAGGAGGCGCAGGAGGGATCGGAGGCACCGGTGGTGCTGGCGGCACCGGCGGGCTAGGAGCGTCGGGGGGCGCCGGCGGTACCGGGGGCACCGGAGGCACCGGCGGTGCTGGCGGAGAGGGCACGATCGGAACCGCGGAATCTGGAGCAACCGGAGCCAGCGGCGGCCCTGGTCTTAACGCCGATGGCGCATCCGGTGGGTCCGGGGGTGCTGGCGGGACCGGCGGAACTGGAGGTGCCGGCGCTGGCACAGTCTCCGTCACCAACCCGTCGGCGGTGAGTCCCATGACCTTCCCTGCGAGCGGGACCAGCTACGTACTGTCCTCTCTGGACGGTGCCGTCTGGACCTGGTCAAACCCTGGCTACGTCGAGGCTGACGGCACCCCAGGCTTCACGATAGTCCACTCTAATCTCGCGCTGACTTGGGATACCACCGGTTATACGAACGTCTTGAGTTCCTACAGCGATGACAGCTGGTATGCCATTCCGACGACAGTGTTCTCCGAGTTCTACTGGGGTGCCATCGACTGGGGCAGCGTCACGGGGAACCCCGGATTGTTCTTCAATACGAACAACTACTTCGGGTTTGGCCAGGGCACGACTTGTATCGGCTGTGCTGGCCAACGTGGCATCCTGTGGGGCAATTATGACCGGGCGTACGACCAACTCTGGTACCAGGCGGTGACGGTTCCGGACGGTTCGTTCATCAATGTCCTCATCAAGTTCCGGAACAGGTACACCGATCCGGCGACGAACGAGAACTACGCCCGGGTCAGCCTGTTCCGCGGGACCGACGGGATTCAGTACATCGAGTTCGCCTACATCGACACCGCGGATGCTGCCAACGTCGGCATCTTCCAGGTCAATTCCTGACGCTGCCCATCCTTCGCGGAATCGACGCCAGGGCGGTGCACCGCCCAAGCAGTACGATCGTCCGGTCGATTTCGCGAAGGAGCGCGCCGTTGGATACCTCGGCAACGAGCGTCGCTGCCGATGAATGCCGATGGTGGCCATGCTGGGCGGGCACCGCTCAACGGCAACTCAGATTGACATCAGGGCTGTGGATGGACACGATTCGGCAGCCCTGGTGTTCACCCCGTGATGCAGGGGGCGGGGCCTGGGAACGCCTACCGCCAGCTGGGCAGCCACATCTGCAGGTTCCAGGTGTTCGGCGAGATCGGTATGCCCGTCAGGATCGGGAACAGCCAGGCGAAGTTGGTGATGGCCAACGCCAGGTAGCAGCAGACGGCCAGGATCCCCAGCGTGCGCCGCTCCGGCCCGGCCCCGCGCTTGAACGCGATGTCGCCCAGGATCAGGGCGATCGCCATCGTCAGGAACGGTGCCATCACCACCGCATAGAAGAAGTACATCTGCCGGTCGATGTTGGCGAACCACGGCAGCCAGCCCGCGAGATAGCCCACCAGCACTACCGCGTAGCGCCAGTCCCGGCGAACCACCGACCGCCACAGCGCATAGCCCAACACCGGTACTGCGACCCACCACAGGGCGGGGGTGCCGACCAGCATGACCGCCTTGACGCAGGAGGCCGGGCCGCACCCCGGCACCCCCTCGTTGTCGATCGCGTACAAAACCGGCCGCAACGACATCGGCCAGGTCCATGGTTTGGACTCCCAGGGGTGGTGGTTGCCCGCCGCGTTGGTCAGTTCGGAGTGGAAGTGGAACGCCTTATACGTGTAGTGCCACAGCGAGCGCAGCGCGTCGGGCGGCTGCCACCAGTGCTCGCGCACCCCGATCTCCTGCCCCGCCTGATACCGGCCGACGGCGGTCTCCGAGGCGAACCACGGCGCGTAGGACAGCAGATACAGCGCCACCGGGATCACCCCGAGGACGTAGACGGCCGGGCCGGCGTCCCGGCGCAACACCCCCAACCACGGCCGCGGCACCCGGTAGGCGCGTCGGGCGGCGACGTCCAGGGCCAGCGTCATCAGCCCGAAACCCGCCACGAAGTACAGCCCGGACCATTTGGTGGCGCATGCCAGGCCCAGCAGAACCCCGGCCCCGAATCGCCACCAGCGTACCCCGAGGCGAGGCCCCCAAGGGGTTTCGGCGACTCGGCCCTGCAGCCAGGCGGTGTGAAGACGGGCTCGGACCTCATCGCGGTCGACCATCAGCGCCCCGAAGGCGGCCACCACGAACACCGTCATGAACACGTCGAGCAGGGCGGTGCGGGCCGAGACGAAACTCACCCCGTCGGCGACCACCAGCAGCCCGGCCATCGCCCCGACGAGCGTCGAGCGGCTGATCCGCCGCACGATCCGCACCACCAGCGCCACCAGGATCACCCCGAACACCGCACCGGTGAGCCGCCAGCCCAGCCCGGTGTAGCCGAACAGGGCTTCGCCGAGCGCGATCAGTTGCTTTCCCAGCGGCGGGTGCACCACCAACCCGAAGCCCGGGTTGTCCTCCACCCCGAAGTTGTGCAGCAGTTGCCAGGCCTGCGGCGCGTAGTGCTTCTCGTCGAAGATCGGGGTGCCGGCGTCGGTGGGGGAGCCCAGGTTCATGAACCGGGTCACCGCGGCCAGTGCCGTGACCACCGCCGTCGCCGTCCAGCCCTCCAGCCGGTCGGTCGGCCCGAAATCGGCGGGCGGCACCAGCGGGGCCGGGCTGATGACGGGGCCGCGCGCAGTCGCCGCGCGGTCATCGGTGAGGACGGACATCGTTAGCGATCGTAGGCTCTAACGGTGCCTCGCCCCGACTCGCCGCCCGACCCGATTCGCCCGCACCGGGGCCGACTGCTTCTGGGCGCGACGCCGCTGGGCCAGCCTGCCGACGCATCCCGGCGCTTGATCGACGCGCTGGCCACCGCCGATGTGGTGGCGGCCGAGGACACCCGTCGGGTGCGCACCCTGGCCCGTTCGCTGGAGGTGGCGATCGGTGGGCGGGTGGTCAGCCTGTTCGACCAGAACGAAGGCGCCCGGGTGCCGACGCTGGTGGCCGAGATCGCGGCGGGCGCCACCGTGCTGGTGGTCAGCGACGCCGGCATGCCGCTGATCAACGATCCCGGCTACCGACTGGTGGCGGCCTGCGCGAAGGCCGGCCTGACGGTGTCCTGCCTGCCCGGACCGTCGGCGGTGACGACGGCGCTGGCGGTCTCCGGGCTGCCCGCCGACCGGTTCTGCTTCGAGGGTTTCGCGCCGCGCAAGCAGGCTGCCCGGCGCTCCTGGCTGGCCGGCCTCGCGAATGAACCCCGCACCACCGTGTTCTTCGAATCCCCTCGGCGGCTGCCGGAATGCCTGCGCGACGCCGTCGGGCAACTGGGCGACGACCGCCGGGCGGTGGTGTGCCGGGAACTGACGAAGGTGCATGAGGAGATCCGCCGCGGCACCCTCGCCGAACTGGCCGACTGGGCCGCCGACGGCGTGCTCGGCGAGATCACCGTCGTCCTTTCCGGCGCGACGCCCATGGCCGACCCGGCGGACCTGGTGGCCGAGGTCACCGCGTTGGTGGCCGGCGGGATGCGGGTGAAGGACGCCTGCGCGGCGGTGGTCGACGCCCACCCGGGGGCGCCGTCGCGCCGGGAACTTTACGACGCGGTGCTGCGGGCCCGCGACACCTGAGCGGGCCCCACGATCGGCGCGGCCTTGTCCAGGCATTCCTGCCACTCGGCATCGGCATCGGAATCCGCGGTGATCCCGCCACCCACCCCGAGCACCGCACCGCCGCGCGCGTCGAACTCCACGGTGCGGATCGCCACGTTCAGTTCGGTGCCGGCCAGCGGGGAGGCCATCCCCACGGTGCCGCAGTAGACCCCGCGCCGCAACGCCTCCCACTGCGAAAGCAGTTGGCGGGCGCGGGTTTTCGGGGTCCCGGTGACCGATGCGGGCGGGAAGGTGGCGGCCAGTAGATCCGCCATGGGGACACTGAGAGGCACCCGCGCCGAGACCGTCGACACCAGATGCCACACCCCCGGCGCGCGGCGCACGGACAGCAGTTCGGGGACGGTCACCGATCCGATCTCCGCGACATGGCCGAGGTCGTTGCGCACCAGATCGACGATCATGATGTTCTCGGCGACATCCTTGGCCGACGAGCGCAAC
>JAUPKM010000557.1 GCA_030837445.1 Actinomycetota bacterium | reverse complement strand
CCGATCAAGCCGTCCGCCAGCGCCGCTCCCCTGCCCGCCCCGATCAAGCCGTCCGCCAGCGCCGCTCCCCTGCCGCTGCCCATCCCCGGCACCGGGAGCCCGTCGCCGACGCCGAGCGCCACGCCCATCCCACTGCCCATCGAGCCGCCGGTCGCCACCATCGGCCCGAAGCCCAAGCCCATGCCCACCGTGTCCGCCGTGCCGCTGCCCCAGCCCATCACGCCGGAGCGGCCCACGACCCTGCCTGCCCTCCTCGACTGCAACTTCCGGCCCGAGACGTTCACCGCGGATGCGGCGGCCACCTACAAGGTGACCTTCGCCGCGCGGTGGTGCCCGACCTACGACGACATCCGGGCCAACAAGGCACGGAACAACATCATGGAGAGCCTCCAGAACCTCGGACCGGACACGAACTACGGCAGCGGTGATCCCGTCGCCGTCCCGCAGGAGGACGCGGCACCTCAGTCGGCGTGCACGCCGTTCTCGGACTGGCTGTTCCAGCTCGGTTCGGGAATCGACGGCCGCACCCCCGGAACCAACCTGTCCAAGGTCTCGAACCCAGGTCCCACGGTCAGCACGGTGGCCAGCGTTCCCGAGCTCGACGCCGCGGGGAAGCCGACCGGGCGCAGCATCGCCGGGGCCATCACCCTCACCCTGAGCCAGGCACAGGTGGATGCCGCCAGCAAGCGGCAGCTGTGGATCCAGGGCGGGACGGCAGGAGATCCCCTCGGCCAAGCCAGCTTCCCCGGGCAGTTCGGCTTCGGAGCACTGCGCTGCGCCAACGACAACGTCAACGGCGACAACGTCGAGTACGTCAACTTCACCTCCAGCCAGCGCCACGTGTTCTGCTACTACTACGCGGTCCGCCCGCCGCCCAAGGCCGGCATCATCGTCATCAAGAAGGCCCTGAGCGGGATCTCCTCGTCGGACGTCGTCTTCAACTTCGGCGGCAACACGTCGTACAACCCCGGCGGAGCCTTCAGCCTCAAGGGCGGCCAGTCGATCGAGTTCGTGCGTGGCGCGACCGCCGACACCGGTTTCAAGTGGCGCGTGACCGAGACGGTGCCGGATGGTTGGCGCCTCGCCGTCACCTGCGACAAGCAGGGCGCGTCGCAGACCGAGTTCGTGGGCACCAACGGCGTCGACATCAGTCTCGTGTCGGGCGACAAGGTGACCTGCACCTTCACCAACGCCCCGAATCCGCCGCCGAACACCCTGGAGATCGGCAAGTTCGCCGACGGCGCCGATGGCACCTTCGGCTACGACGTCCGCGCGCCCAGCTCGGCCCAGCTCGGCAGCGGAACCGTCACGGTCAAGGACCAGCGCATCGGCTCGATGGGCAAGTACGACGTCACTGAGCCCGGCCTCTACAAGGTCACCGAGACCCTGCCCAACCCCGCCAACGGCGAGTGGGCCCTGACGGCGGTCAAGTGCCAGGGCGCCGTGGGCACCGTCGTGAACGCACGGACGGCCTCGATCGAGGTCACGTCGCTGAATGCGCGCAGCGGCAGCTACTGCGTCCTCGTCAACACCTTCACGCCCAACGTCGGCTCCATCACCGTGCGGTCGCAGACCGTCGGGGGTGCGGGTGGCGAAAGCTCCTACCAGGTGGGCCTGGTCGACAGCCCGCCCGGCGTCCCCCCGCTGCGCAACCAGCAGGCCGACAACACCGCGGCGAACACGTTCGTGACAGCGAGCCCGGTGACCGCCGCCGACGACACAAGCACGCTCGACCCGGGCGCCTACCGCATCGCGGCCTTCGGACCCACCGCCACCTCAGCCGGGGCCTGGCTGCTCACGGCCGCCACGTGCGCGGGTGGGACGGTCGGCCTCACGGACCGGGCCACAGGGCAGGTCACAGTGACCCTCCCCGTGCGCGGCAAGGTCGTGTGCGACTTCACCTGGACGCTGAGCATCCCGTCCACCATCCAGCTCACCAAGGCCGCTGTGGTGTCCGGCGGGTCGCGCAACGACAACGTCGTCATCGTCGGGCAGTGCACCGATGGCTCCATCGCAGCCCTGAACGTGAAGCCGGGGGATCCCCTTCCTGCGTCCCTGCCCACTCCCATGACCTTCGACGCCTCGACCGCGTGCACGTTCATCGAGACGAACGCGGGCGGGAATCCCGCCGACACGACCTGGTCGGTGACCGGGCCTTCCGGCACGACCACGGGCACCGGCACGAGCACCGTCGTCAGGGTGGATCACGCCTCCTTCCCCGGCGCCGCCTACTCGGTCACCTTCACGAACACCTACCGGGCGGGCGTCGCCACTCCCGCCCCCTCACCGACTCCCAATCCGACCGTCACCGGCACTCCCACGCCGGAGGCGTCGGTGTCCGCGTCGCCAGACGAGTCGGAGGACGATCGCAGGCCGCAGCTGCCCGTGAAGCCGCCCGCCCTCCCCGAGACGATCAATCCCGAGGGACCGACGGTCATCTGGCCCGAGCAGGTGCCCACGAACGCCGGGCGTGTCATCAAGGTGGTCACCTACTGCACGCCCCGCCTCAGCCTCAACCGTGCGATCACGTCCGTGATCGTTCCCCGAGGTGACGTGAGCGTCTGCGTCGTGCGCCGGGATCGCTCGGGGCGCCTCACCCTCGACGTGCAGTACCCCGGGCCCATCCGGGTGTTCGTGCTGCTGGCCGCCCCGGGTGACGCGCAGTACAAGCCCTACGTGTTCGTCAAGACGTGGGTCACCAAGCCGTAGCGGAGCTCACCACCGGCGATCCCCGCGCTTCAGCATCGGTGTGCTGGCGCGCGGCGCCTACGCGATGCGCGCGGGGATCGCTGCCGACTTGTGCAGCAGGCCGGCGGCCACCGTGTAGCCCATCAGGGTGCCGAACCCCATCTGCGTCATCATCCAGAGCAGGTCGGTCGCCTGCCACTCCTCGACGACGAGGCCATCGACGACGCGGCGCATGAAGATGCCGCGGATCTCGACGTTCTTCTTCGTGGCCGGCGCCCCCATGAACTTCCCGGTCTGCCGGGCCTTCGTCACGAATCGGATCGAGACCAGGTCGCCGCTGCTGACGACGTGGGTGAAGTCCATCGTCATGTCGGACAACGCCCCCTTCATCGCCTGCATGAAGCCGATGTACTCGTCACGCGAGTAGGGCTGCCCGAGGTCCCCGTGGTACTGGAATCCGGGTGCCAGCAGGGAGTCGAGGCGCGCCCAATCGGCGTCGAGGATCGAGCGTGAGACGCCCAGCGCGACCTCGACGCAGGGATCGGCGGCAGCGCTGGCGGTGCCGGGTGCAGTCATGTCATGTGTCATGCGCGGAGATTGTCACTATGAACAATCATTGTCAAGACCAACGATTAGTCAGTATCACGACCGAGGGCTAGAGTGCGCCCATGGACGACTCTCATCCCTCGGACATGGGGCTGCAGCTGCCCGTCGCCCTCACCGGCCATGTGGGCTACCTGGCTGTCGTCATGGGGCAGCGGTCGCAGGCGCGCTTCGAGGTCGCCATGGAGGCGTTCGAGCTGCGACCGGTGCACTACGACTACCTGGCCTCCCTCGGCGAGCACGGTGCCGCCTCCCAGCGCGAGCTCGCCGACCTGCTCGAGGTCGACGCCGCGCGCGTGGTCAGCCTCACCGACGCCCTCGAGCAGCGGGGCCTGGTGACCCGAACCGTCGACCCTGCGGACCGCCGACGCAACCTGCTGACGCTGACGGCGGACGGCAGGCGTTTGCTGGCCAAGGCCACGAAGGCGGCCACCCGGGTCGAGCACGACCTGCTGGCAGGGCTCACCGCCGCCGAGCAGGACTCCCTGCGCGGCCTGCTGCAACGGGCCCTGTCCATTCGGTGAACTCCGCGGTGACCCTTGCCCGCTGGCGCGAGGCGCTGCCAGACTCCCGCTCACGGCGTCGCGCGCCCGGCGGACGCCACCATGAAGGGGACCACCATGGCCAACTACCTGCTTGCCTACGTCGGTGGCGACGCACCGGACTCCGAGGAGGCCGGTGCCGCCGTGATGAACGCCTGGATCGCGTGGTTCAGCAGCCTCGGGGATGCCGTCGT
>JAUPKM010000556.1 GCA_030837445.1 Actinomycetota bacterium | reverse complement strand
GAACCCTGCGAACAGCAGAATCTTGCCGGACTCCTCAGTGTCGTCGAGCAGGGAACGAAGTAGCAGCATTGCGTTCAGCACGCTGGCGGCCACCAGAAAGATCAAGTACGCGTAGAGTCCGGTTCGCAGGGCTCGGCCCGGAGTGCCGGCGGCTTTGAGGACCATCAGCAGTCCGGGGGCGCCAAGCACCTCGATCGCCGGGATCAACCAGAACGGCCCGACGGTCACGGTGTCGGGCAACTGCAGTTGGATACCGGCGATCGCAAGAACAACGAAGATGGCCCCGATCGACGACTCCCCGAAGGCATCCTTTGTGGACGACCTGAGTTGGTCCCGGACGTCGATCCCGGTGAAGCCGTCCCCGTCGGCCGCCACCGCTCACACCTCCTTCGGATCACCCAGAATTGTGGTGCACATGTGCTCGAACTCCAGAGCCAGTAAGTCGGCCAGGACATCGACATCGGGGATCAGGGTGGCGTCGGCGCCAAATCCGACAGACACCCGACCGTTGTAGCTGAAGATGCAGATCGTCATGACCTGATCCCCAGAGCAGGGCGCCCACGCCAGGACGCCCGCCACGGTGGCACCTGCCAGGGACATCGGGTGTCGCGGACCGGGCACATTGGTGAGAACTCCGACCCCCTTGTTGGCGAAGAAGTTTGTCAGCGCGGCTGCTGCAGGCGGAGGTGCTTTGGAGATGCCCCGCTGCACGGTGAAGGTCAGCAGGGCTTCGTCGCTGGCCTTGATCCGGGCCATTTCCGTGTGCAGGACGGCGAGGCGGGCCGCGACGTCGTCAATTCCGATCGGCATCCGAAGCGCCACCAGTGCGAAGTAGTTGCCGAGGTTGTTGTGCCCCGGCTCCGCGGCTGCCTCGTCGTCGCTGAAGCTGTCCACATCCAGCGGCCGGACACTGACCGGCACCATCCACAGCAACTCGTCGACGCTGTCGTCGCCGTGCGAGCGCAGGTAGCGGGTAAGAGCACCGGCGACGGCGCCCAGCAGGACGTCATTCACGGTGGTGCCGGTGGCCTTGCCGATTGCTTTGACCTGCGGCAGTGACAGGGTCGGACCCCACCCCGCCGACTTCGTCTCGCTCGGAGTGCCGCTCCAGACGGTGCGCACACTGGGAGCTGAAAGGGCGAGTTTGGTGACTGCGGCCGCATCGTTCACGGCGCGGTTATCCGTCGAGCCCAGCGTCGCCAACACACCTGAGACTCGACCAGGATTGCGGACCATCGACCCCACGGAGCCGGCGAGCCGGAACAGCTCGCCGGGGGCATTGCCGCCAAGTCGGAGAGCGCCCTGCATGGCCTGTTCGCCGGCCGATCGAGCCGTGTCCAACGAGTCCGATGCAATGTTGCGGGCGACCGACAGGGCCACCGCGGCTGGACCGGAACTGCGCCGGAGGGCCTTGCCGACGCCGACCGGGGCCGCATCCGCGTCCATGTCGCACATCCCCAACATCACCTGCGTGAGCCGGACGCCGTCGGCCAGACTGTGGTGGGCTCGGATGATGACCGCTGAGCCCTTGCTGCCGTCATCGAGAGTCAGGTTGGTGACCAGTAGACAGGACCACAGCGGCTTGTCCCGGGGCAGCGGAATGCTGCGCTGCTCGGAGACGAGCCCCCGAAGTTCCGCGGGCCCGGCGCTGGCCGGGAGTCGGACCGAGTGCAGACACAGATCTACGTCGAACTCAGGCAGTGGCCGCCACACCCAACCGTTGTCGACCTGGGTGGGAACGCAGGAGAAGGTCGGGAATCGACGAATCATCCGTTGCCGCAGGACCGCCCGAAGTTTGGGCATGGACACCACGGCGTCAAACCACATCAGGGAGTCGATCACCATCAAGTTGTTCGGCCGGTCCATCGTGAGCCAGAGCGCATCCTGGGACGACATCGGGATATCGACCAGCACGGTCGGGTCGTGAGTCCCGGTTGCCGCGGAGGGGTTAGAGGTCATGGTCGCGCTCCCTGGTTGACGGCTAGCAGTTGTTCGGGTGTGTCCGGAAGATCCTTGATGAGCACACTGGCGGAGGACGCGCCATCGGAGTCAAGGGAGTAGCGATTGACTGCGAAGCCCTTGCGGCTGGCCGCCAGCAGCGCTGTCCCGCCCTTGTCCTGGACAACAGCGAGTCCGGCTGGCGCCTTAAGCGCGACTCCGCCGGTACCGTCCTTGGCGAACACTGTGCTGGGACAGTTCGCGCTGCACTGGGCCACGTCGACGGCGACAATCTGGTTCGAATCCTGCAGTCCGACGTAGAGCGCTGTCGAGGTGGGGATGCCGGCACGTCGACCCAGCACCAAGCCGGTGGGGCGACCATCGGCATTGGCCAGAGCTGCACCCAGGAACTCGCCGCTGGTGAGGTCGTAGGTCTTGACCGCGGCGTCGCCACTGTCCGCGACGAACATCCGGTTGTCGAGCACGGCAACCGATCGTGGGGCTTTCAAACCGCCCGCTTCGGTTGGCACCTTGGGCGGTGAGTTCGCCACCTTGGACCGTTCGGCGGCCGGTGCCCACGTGCCGGGGAAGAAGTTGTAGCCGGTGTAGTCCGACGAACTCAGGGCCGGGGCCGTGGCGGCGGCGATGCCGGCCGGGGTGACTCGGGTGACTAGGAAGGTGTCCTGGCTGGCGATCAGCAGGTCTCCGTTGCGGGCGAAGGCAGTCGCGTAGGGATGACTTATGCCGGCCGTGGTGCCCGGGTCCGCGAAGATGGTTCCGCCCTGATATCGACCTGGTGATTGCGCAGGCAGGTAGCGGACAATCTGCGAACGGTCCTTCTTGGCGTTCGCCACGTACAGTCTGCCCGCGCTGTCGAGGGACATCCCTCGCGCCTCCTCGAGTTCTGGGCCACCGGTCGCGAGGTCGGTGATCAGCTGCCCGCCGGGCGTGACGCCGGACACGGAGTTGATTGGGTGGTCGCCCCCCTTGTCGGACTCGCCCGAGAAGGTGACGAGCACCAGGGGCGCCTCACCGGCGGTCGAAGCGCTACTGCCGGTGCCACCCGCATTCGTTCCAGAACTCGACTCGGCGCCGCAGCTCGCGATCACGCCGGTGCTCGTCAGTAAGATCGCTGCGGCTGCCGGCGCACGTCGCGACAGGACTCTCACAGAGGTCAACGTACCCCGAACCGCGGTGCCGTCGTTCGTTCAACCAAGTAACACGATTGCCGCGGTCAGTTCCGCAGCGGGCGCAGGCAGCACCGGCAGGGGGCCGACTCTTCTGTGATCCGTTCCGCGCGCCGTAGCGAGCGAAGTGGCCTAGCCTGGCGCGATGGACCCAACCAACCTGCTCGGTTCTCCTGCGCCCACCCTGCTGCCGGTCGAACCGGGGGTGACCGCCGAACTGGCCGCCGGCGCCGATCCGTATCAGGTGGTCAGGTCGCATCCGGCCTCCTGTCTGGCGTGGGCGACAGTGGCCGAAGACGCCTGGTCCGATCGCCGTGTGATCGATGCCTACGCCTACGCGCGGGTCGGCTACCACCGTGGACTGGACGCCTTGCGCAGGAATGGCTGGAAGGGCTCTGGCCCGGTTCCGGCCAGCCATGAAGGGAACCTGGGGTTCCTTCGGTGCCTGGCGATGCTGGCCACTACTGCCGGCGCCATCGGCGAGGACGACGAGGCCGCTCGGTGCCGGACGTTCCTCGACGATTGCGGTGGGCTGGCCCAGTAGCCCGCCGCGTCAGCAGTTGAGGGCTGCGGTCAGTGACGTGTAGGCCGACTTCACCGCGTCGGAGGCTGCCTGAAGCTGCGGTGACGCCTGCGACACCGGCGTGGAATCGGGCGTGCCCGCCAACTGGCTCAGGTAGGCACTTTCGGCCCCCTGCAGGGCAGTCACCAAGGCGCCCTTGATCGGACCCGCATCCTGCTTCACGGTGTCGAGTTGGGCGTTGACCTTCTCGGCGGCGGCTTTGGCCTCACCGACGGTGACCGCACCGCCGGTCTGCTCCTCGACATCTGCCTTGACTGAGTTCAAGGCCTCACAGGCCCCGCCCGTCGCCGCCGAGAGGCTTGCCATCGCGCCAGCCGCAGCGCTGGACGCCACGGCGCCGGCGGAACTTGCGGCCGCAACCGCTGAACTGGCAGCAGAACTGGCTGAACCGCTACAGCCGGTGGCGAGGGCCGCCACGGCCACCAGGGACAGGGAGAGCGAAACCGTCTTGATCCTCACGGGGACCCCTTCACGTTGTTGGAGGCTGTTGCCACACCATAGATGAGACTCGAACGAGAGGCTGCCAGATGGTTCAGATTCCCGGATCGGCGCTGGTACCGCCGGGGGTCGCACCGCCGGTGGGGGTGTCCGGGTCGGCGGTAGTGGTCGGACCGTCGGCTGCCAGTTCCGCCTCACGCTCGACTTGCTTCTTCTCCTTGTAGTCGTGCCAGCCGATTTGTCCGGCATACACGACCCCGCGGACCGCGGCGCCAAGCACGACCAGATTCAGCAGCATCTGGAACGTGACCACGTTGCGGGCAAGGGTGGACACCGGGACGATGTCGCCGAATCCGACGGTGGACGTGATGGTCATGGCGAAGTAGAGGGCGGCAGACTTGTCCAACACCATGCTGAAGGCACCCGGATTTGAGGTGGTCATCACCATGTAGAGGAGGGCGAACAGTGCGACGAAGAGCAGGACCGCCACCACCACGGCCTCGCCCACGACCAGCATCGGGTTGGGTGCGCGAGAGATCCGCCCGATCATTCTGATGACGGCCCAGGTGTAGATCACCATCGCGATGAGCGCCAGCGCCGCGGTGGTGACGAGTCCGGCCGCGCCCTCTACCGGGATGAAGAAGTAGATGACAAGGATGAGCACCCCGGTCGCAACCATCCGGATCAGAAAGTTCAGCCCCAACCACACCTTGTGGCGTCGACTGATCTGCTGGATAGGAAACTGGTCGCTTTCAGTCATGCCGCCCATAGTGCCCCCCGCTGACAGCAAAGTGGTCGGGGGGCCGTCTCATTGCTTGGCCGGGAGGTCCTCATTCGAGCCGGAGGCCGCGTGCAGCGCGGATTGGGCCTCCTGATCGGCGCGCAGCAACAGTTCGGCGATGTCGTCGGTGGGTTGGGTCAACGTAGCGGGCATGGGTTCCACCTGTTCGACTTGGCGATGCCGCAGCACGTGCGCCGTCGCCTGCAGGGTGGTCGAGGCATGGTCAGCGGCCGCTACCCCGACATCTGAGGTAGTCCCGCCGTGCCCCAGCGAGAGCATGGCGGCAGCGCTCGCGCGCGCGCAATCGTGGATCCGCGCGAAGACGGTCTGCCCGCGCCATGCCGACATACCTGCTCCGAGCGGCTCAAGGGTGCGAAGGTCCAGCCCGTGTTGGACGGAGACCCGGCACTGTCGCATTCGCCGACGGGCCTTCTTCATCCCCGCAGGTTTGTTGCCCGCAGCCCGGCTGGACACCAGCTGCAGCCAGTCCGCAGTTGCAGCGGCGTACTCCGCCATCTCGCGAGCCAGGATCCGCCCCTGCTTCAGCGGGAGGGCCAGCAGCAGGATCATCGCTATCAGGCAGCCGAGCAGGACGTCGAGGAGTCGAGTCTGGGCGACGTGCACCGGGTCCTCACCCACCATCGCCCTCGTGTAGACGGTCTGCAGCGTGATCGCGATCACGAACAGACCTTCGTTGGCACTGGTGACCGCGAAGGCTGCACAACTCATCAGCAGCAAAAGCACCACATTGGCGAAGTCCATCCCGCCGGTCAGGTACACCAGTGGGATCACGGACGCGGCCCCAATCGTGACGCCCAGCGCCCGCGCGGCAGTGTCGGATGTCAACGCACGGTAGTCCGGGCGCAGCAGGGCTACCGCTGTCGCCGCGACCCAGGCGCCGTGCGGAATATCGAAGACGGCAGCCAAACCCAGACCGATGGCCGCGGCCGCGGCCAGCCTCAGCCCGCCGCGAAGGTCCCTCGGCCCGGGATGAAGCACTTCGTCCACGACATGCTCACCGACCGGAAGCGCGCGCTTGCTGACGCGTGTCTCCTTGGCGTTCAGCAAGCGATTCACATGCCGGCCGATCCGAAGTGCCTGCCGGGCAATCGCGCGGGCCGTCGGACGGGAGTCTTGGTCCTTCGCCAGATTCTCCGCGACCCCGGCGTAGTCGTCGATCTCTGCTAGTGCCTGGTCGCGAGCCTTGTCCGGTAATCCAGGGCGAGGAAGGGCGGTCATCGCTCGCGCGGCCGCCCGCAGCGTGAGGGATGCGAGATCGCTGGCGGCGTCCACCTCTGGGTCCTCGATCTGCGCCACCTCGAAGGCATTTCTCACCCGGATAGCGGAGGCCTCCTGTCGCAGGACTTCGGCGTCGCCGAGAAGTTTCCGCAGGGCCCGGCGCCGGGCATGTGACAGATCGGAACTGGCCACTGCAGAGTCGGCATCGGCTATCGCCCTCTCTGCGGCGGGCCCGGTCGTCGTCTTGGACCGGAGCGGGGCGTCATCGAGATGGTCGGCGACTGCCACCAGCGCGGCCGCGACAGGGCGTCGCTCCGGCAGATCAGAGGACCACCTGGCCGTGGCGCGGATCATCACTGCCTGCGCCAATCCGGCGACGAGAACCGCAACGGCAGCCTCCAGCAACTCCGGCCGGGCCATCGAACTCAGACCGAGGAAGGCGCTCACCTGCAGGACATCGGAGAACATCCGACTGACGGCCTTGTCGTGCTGAGCGATCACCCCCGACACGAAGGCGCTCAGGATCAGCACAGCGGAGCCGATCCAGGGGCTGAAGAAGCCGCCGAGCACCACCGCGAGCGCCAGCACGACCGACTCCACGGTCATCAGCCGGGAGGTGTAACCGGGTGGGTCGCTGCGGTCCTGCAGCCCGACGAAGAGGCTGGCGACGGACGCGAGGGCGCCGATGTCCGGGCCGAGCCACCAGGTGAAGATGAGGAAGGTCGCAACGACCAGGAGGCCCCGCCGCACCGCCGACCAACTACGCATCCGGGTCCGGTCAACGGCCAGCACACTGCGCAGCACCGAGGCCAGATAGGTCATGGCCAAGTAGTTTGGCGCGATCAGCGAGATGACGCCCGGTGGAACGTGAGATGTCGCGCAGATGAACAAAGTCCATGGCAAGTCCGCCGAACGCCTAAGCCGGTGCCGATCAGCACACCCAGGCGTCACCCCTGAGGGGGGCTGGCTAGCGTGGGGATGAATGCCGGTTGGGTGTTCGGGAACCGATGAAGGCTGGGATGGATTCGATGGGTGAGCAGACGGTCGAGCAGCTGGCTGGCGCGGACCAGGGCGGGCAAGGCGCCGCGGCCAAATACGTCTACCTGTTCAGCGAGGGTAGCCGGGAAATGGCCGACGAACTCGGTGGTAAGGGCGCCAACCTCGCGGAGATGACGCGGATGGGGATCCCCGTTCCGCCCGGCTTCACGATCAGCACCGAGACCTGTCGGTACTACCTGGATCACGGGCGCGCGCCGGCGGAACTGTCAACGCAGATGTTTGCGGCGCTGGCGGAGCTGGAGCGGGCCAGGGGAAAGGTTCTGGGCGACCCCGACGATCCGCTGCTGGTCTCGGTCCGCTCGGGCGCCCGGTTCTCGATGCCAGGCATGATGGAGACCGTCTTGGACATCGGTTTGAACGACGCCAGCGTGAACGGGTTGGCTCGGATGGCGAAGAATCCCCTATTCGCGTGGGACTCCTACCGACGACTTATCCAGATGTTCGGCAAGACCGTGTTGGAGATCGATGGCGAACTATTCGAGTCCGCCCTTGAGCGGATCAAGGCGAGGGCCGAAGTCGAGGCGGACATCGACCTCGACGTGGCAGCGCTGCAGGAGTTGGTGGCCGAGTACAAGTCGATCGTGGCGTCGGCGACCGGAGCGGAATTTCCACAGGACCCGCGCCGCCAACTCGAGCTGGCCGTGCTGGCCGTCTTCCGGTCGTGGAACACCGATCGTGCCGTGCTCTACCGGCGGCAAGAGCGGATCCCTGGCTGGCTGGGCACTGCGGTCAACGTGCAGGTGATGGCGTTTGGCAACGTCGGGCACGGCTCGGGTACTGGGGTGGCGTTCACCCGGGACCCCGGTTCGGGTGCCCGCGGGGTCTACGGCGACTATCTGCCCGACGCCCAAGGTGAGGATGTGGTGGCAGGGATCCGCAACACGTTGCCGTTGTCGGCGCTCGGCGATTCGGACCCGGCCTCCTATCGGCAACTGCTCGACATCATGGACAACCTTGAACATCACTACCGGGACTTGTGCGATATCGAGTTCACCGTCGAAGAGGGCCACCTTTGGATGCTGCAGACCCGGGTCGGAAAGCGCACGGCCGGGGCGGCGTTCCGGATCGCGATCCAGTTGGTCGACGAGGGTGTGATCGACCTGGACGAGGCTGTCCGTCGGGTCAGCGGACACCAACTCGCGCAGCTCATGTTCCCGACCTTCGATACTGCGGCCGCGGTGGACCGGATCGCCAAGGGCATGAATGCCTCGCCCGGCGCGGCAGTCGGCGCGGCCGTGTTCGACTCCCGGACAGCGGTAGCCCGGGCAGCGGACGGTACCGCGGTGATCCTGATCCGGCGGGAGACCAACCCGGACGACCTCGAGGGAATGGTCGCGGCGGCAGGCGTGCTGACAAGTCGCGGCGGCAAGACCTCGCACGCTGCCGTGGTGGCCCGCGGGATGGGCAAGACGGCGGTCTGCGGGGCCGACTCACTCGACGTTGACACCGTCAATCGGCGGATGACGACGGCCGACGGCCTGGTCGTGGCTGAGGGCGACGTCATCTCGATCGACGGCGGCACCGGCGAGGTGTTCCTCGGCGAGGTGCCGGTGATGCCGAGCCCGGTGGCGCGGTACTTCGAGGAGGGTCTGGCCTCGGCGCTGTCGGTGGCAAACGAGGAGAGTGCCGAGTTGGTCCGCGCGGTGGAGCGAGTGATGGCGCACGCGGACTCCGCCAGACGGCTCCGGGTGCGCGCGAACGCGGACACTCCCGAGGATGCTGCACGGGCGCGGCGAATGGGGGCGGAAGGCGTCGGCCTGCTTCGTACCGAGCACATGTTCCTGGGGGAGCGTAAGCATCTGGTGGAGCGGCTGATCCTGGCCTCCGAGGATGCGGATCGGGAGGCCGCGCTGGCGGCCCTGCTACCGCTGCAGCGCAAGGACTTCATCCGCATTCTTGAGGTGATGGACGGTTTGCCGGTGACCATCAGGCTGATCGATCCGCCGCTGCACGAGTTCCTCCCGGATCGGACCGACCTGGCCGTTCGGGTGGCCCGGGCCGAAGAGCGAGGCGAGGATGTGGAGGCCGACCTTCGGTTGCTGCAGGCGGTGAATCGGCTGAACGAGGCGAACCCGATGCTGGGATTGCGGGGCGTCCGACTCGGGCTTGTCCTACCCGGTCTGTTCGCCCTGCAGGTGCGGGCGATCGCGGAAGCGGCCTGTTTGCGGCAGCGGCTTGGCGGGGACCCGCGAGCGGAGATCATGATTCCGTTGGTCGGATCGATCCAGGAGTTGGAACTGGTGCACGATGAGGCGGCGGAAGTGCTGGCTTCGGTGGCGCAGGCCCACGGTTGTTCGCTGGAGTTCCCGATCGGGACCATGATCGAGTTGCCGCGGGCGGCGCTGACCGCGGGGGAAATCGCCGAAGCCGCCGAATTCTTCAGCTTCGGCACCAACGACCTGACTCAGACCACCTGGGGATTCAGCCGTGACGATGTCGAGGCCGCCTTCTTCTCCGCGTACTTGGAGAAGGGGGTATTCGGGGTGTCTCCGTTCGAGTCGATCGACGTGGAGGGCGTCGGCGCGCTGATTCGAGCGGCCGTGAAGAACGGCCGGGCGACGCGGCCCGGACTGCCCTGCGGTGTCTGCGGGGAGCATGGTGGGGATCCGGAGTCGGTGCACTTCTTCGACGAGGTGGGGTTGGACTACGTATCCTGCTCGCCGTTCCGGGTGCCGGTTGCCAGGCTGGAGGCGGGGCGGTCGGCGCTGGGGGTTGGCGGGTCTGACACCCGGTAGGCGCTGCTGCCGCCGAG